>DASQNB010000278.1:0-3317 GCA_035645175.1 Geodermatophilus sp. | reverse complement strand
GTGCCCGCGCAGCGCCAGGATCCCGCCGCCGGGACGGCCGATGTTGCCCAGCAGCGTCTGCAGGATCGAGCAGGTGCGGATGTACTGCGCGCCGACGCTGTGCTGCGTCCAGCCCACCGAGTACACCCACGCCGTCGTCCGTTCGCGACCGCTGTTCTCGGTCACCCAGCGGGCGACCTGCAGGAACACCTCCGGCTCGATGCCGCAGACCTCGGCCACCATCTCCGGGGTGTAGCGGGCGAAGTGGCGCCTGAGGATCTGGAACACCGAGCGCGGGTGCTGCAGCGTCTCGTCACGCTTCGGCTTGGCCGCGATCGGCGGGCCGCCGCTGCCGGCCGCCTGGGCGTGGTCGGTCTTCTTGACCTCCGGGTCCTGCTCCCTGCGGTCCTGCTCCGCAGCCCCGGCCGGGTCGTCCGAGCCGGAGTGCGGCGGCTCCTCCGGCTCGTACTGCCAGCTGGCCTCGTCGTACAGGTTCCGCTCCGCGTCGAACCCGGAGAACAGGCCGTCGAGGTCCTCGGAGTCGACGAACTCCTCACCCACCAGCGCCGCGGCGTTGGTGTAGGCGACGACGTACTCCTCGAAGTACAGCTCGTTGTCGAGCACGTACTTGATCAGGCCGCCGAGGAACGCGATGTCGGTGCCGATGCGCAGCGGGACGTGCAGGTCGGCGATCGCGCTGGTGCGGGTGAACCGCGGGTCGATGTGGATCACCTTGGCGCCGCGCGCCTTGGCCTCACTCACCCACTGGAAGCCCACCGGGTGGCACTCGGCCATGTTCGAACCCTCGATGACGATGCAGTCGGAGTTCGCGAGGTCTTCCTGGAAGTTCGTGGCGCCGCCACGGCCGAACGAGGCACCCAGACCGGGCACCGTGGCGGAGTGCTATATGCGCGCCTGGTTCTCGATCTGGATCGCGCCCATGGCGCTGTAGAGCTTCTTCATGAGGTAGTTCTCCTCGTTGTCGAGGGTCGCCCCTCCGAGGCTCGCCATCCCCATGGTGCGGTTGACGCGCTTGCCGTCGTTCTCGTCCTGCCAGCCCTTGCGGCGGGCCTCGAGAACGCGGTCAGCGATCATGTGCATCGCCGTGTCGAGCTCGAGGTCCTCCCACTCCGTCCCGAACGGGCGGCGGTACTTCACCGTCGTCACCCGGGTCGGGCTGGTGACCAGCTGCTTGCTGGCGCTGCCCTTGGGGCACAGCCGGCCGCGGCTGATCGGCGAGTCGGGGTCGCCCTCGATCTGGACGATCTGCTCGTCCTTGACGTAGATCCGCTGGCCACAACCCACCGCGCAGTACGGGCACACGCTCTGCACGACGCGGTCGGCGGTGGCCGTGCGGCTCACCACGTTCTCCGTCGCCTTGCTGCGCGCGGCCGCGCCGCGTCCGAGTGGGTCGGGGCCGGTCAGCTGCCGGAACACCGGCCACGCGTCGAGCCAGGTCTTCACGGTGGCAACTCTGCCACTCTCCTGGCGCTTCGGCTCCGTGGGATCCGCCGGACCTGTGCGCAACCCCGGGTGACCGCCGCTCCGCCCCCGTTGATCATGGGGTTGCCGCAGCTCCTTCCGGCGCGTCGTCGCGCGTCCCCGGCAACGACCCCATGATCAACGCGGAGGAGGGGCGGGAGGGGCGGCCGGCGACGCGAGCGCGGAGCGGGGCGGGTCGTGGCGGCGCCGAGGCGGCGGATCGGCGGGTGACACTCACCTCGGGGCGTCTCCGGAAGGGTCAATCCGGTGCCGGAACGTCGGACCCCCGGTCGATACTGGACGGGTGGGCGGACCGCACCTGCAGTTCCTCGGCCACTCGACGGTGCGCGTCGACCTCGCCGGGCACACGGTGCTGACCGATCCCCTGCTCACCAGCCGGGTCGGACCACTGCGCCGCGTGGTGCCGGTGCCCGCGCCGGAGAGCTACGCCGGCGTCGACCTGGTGCTCGTCAGCCACCTGCACGGCGACCACCTGCACCTGCCCTCGCTGCGGCTGGTCGGGGCGGACGTGCGGGTCGTCGTCCCCCGGGGCGCCGGGGAGTGGATGCGCGCCCGCGGCTTCCGGCACGTGACCGAGGTGATGCCGGGTGAGTCGGTCACCCACGGCGCGCTGCGCGTCACCGCCGTGCCGGCCAGGCACTCCGGGCACCGCTGGGGCCCGCGGCTGACCCACGGTCCGGACACCTCCGCGGTCGGCCACCTCATCCAGGGCGGCGGGTGCACCGTGCACGTCGCCGGTGACACCGGCCTGACCGACACGATGTCGCTGCTCGGCGAGCGCGGGGTCGACGTCACGCTGCTGCCGGTGTCGGGGTGGGGGCTCACGCTCGGCCCCGGTCACCTCGACCCGGCCGGTGCGGCCGAGGCGGCGGCCCGGCTGCGGCCGCGGGTCGCCGTCCCCGTGCACTGGGGCACCCTCGCGCTGCCCGGCGTGCGGAGCCTGCCGCGGATGCGCCGGCTGCTGAGCGAGCCGCCGCGCGACTTCGCCGCCGCGGTCGCCGCCCGCGGGCTGGACACCGCCGTGGTGGTCGCCGAGCCGGGGCAGCCGGTCCCGCTGCCCGCCGACGTGGGGACGACGACGTGAGCACCGGCGCGCTCGCCGCGAGTTGGACCGACGGCACGTCGATCGGCTACCCGGTGCTCTTCGGCGGCGTGCTGCTCGGCTCGGTCGTGCCGGTCGTCCCCACCGGGGCGGTCGTCGGCGCCGGCGCGGCGTTCGCCATGACCGCCCACGAGCTGAACCTGGCCGCCGTCGTGCTGGTGGCCACGCTCGGCGCCTGGGCCGGCGACGTCATCACCTTCGCCATCTGCCGGTTCGGCGGGCCCGCGGCGGTCCGCTGGGTCGCCCGAGGCCAGCACGCCGACCGCATCGAGGAGGTCCGCGACCAGTTCCGCCGGCACGGCTGGCAGATCGTCGTGGTCGGCCGGCTGCTGCCCGCGGGCCGCATCCCGGTGCTGCTGGCCGCCGGCGCGCTGGCCTACCCGTGGCGGCGGCTGCTGCCGGCGTCCCTGCTGGCCGCGTTCCTCTGGGCGGTCGCCTACGCCTCCCTCGGCGTGGTCAGCGGCGGCATCTTCGACTCCCCGCTGGTCGCCGTCCTGCTGGCCACCGTGCTGGTGCTGCTCGTCGGGGCGCTGCTCAACAGGGTCGGCGCGCACCGCCGGCGCACCCCGGACCCGGAGCCCGAGCGCGACATCTCGGCCTGCGGCCCGGCATGACGGCTCCCTCCGGGCGGGTCCTCCAGCGGGGCCGCACGCCCGCGCGCGTCCTGCTCACCTGGGCGGTCAGCACCGCGGCGCTCGTCGTCCTCGACCGCTGGCTCGGCGCGTTCACGATG
>DASQNB010000277.1:0-9021 GCA_035645175.1 Geodermatophilus sp. | reverse complement strand
GGAGGGTCTGCGCGGCGGCGACGGTCATCGCCGTCCACCGGCCCAGGCGCCCGGCCAGCGCGTCGCGGCGGCGCACCATCTCCGGGTAGCTGCCGATGCTGGCGGTGTTGAGGAACGGCGTCCCGTTGACCTCGGCGACGTCCACCTCGACCGCCTGGCCGGAGACGACGGCCGCGGCGGCCTCCTCGAGGGTGTGCACGCCGACGTCGCGGGCGAAGTGGTTGAGCGTGCCGGCCGGCAGCACCGCCAGCGGCAGACCGTGCGCGGTCGCCACCGCCGCGGCCGCCGCGACGCTGCCGTCACCACCGGCGACGCCCAGCGCCCGCGCCCGCCCCGCGCGGACCGCCTCCTCCAGCAGGCCGGCCACCGTCGTCTCCGGGGTCAGCTCGTGCACCTCTGCGCGCGGCAGCAGCCGGCGGACCTCCGCGGCCGGGTCGTAGTCGGCCGGGCCCGAGCGCGGGTTCACCGCGACGACGAGGCCCGCGCCGCCGGGGAGCGGCGCCGCGCGCTGCGCCGTCCGGACCCGGGCGGGGACCATCGGCCGCACCGGCCACCAGTGCCGCCCGGCCAGGGCGACCGCCGCGCCGACGGCCAGGCCGGCGACGACGTCCCCCGGGTAGTGCACGCCCACGTGCACGCGGGAGTAGCCGACGGCGAGCGCCACGGGCGCGAGCGCCGCGCCCGCCGCCGGGCACTCCAGTGCGACCCCGGTGACGAAGGCCCCGGCCGAGGAGGAGTGCCCGCTGGGGAAGGAGTGGGTGGTCAGCGACTGGTGCAGCAGGCGGTGCACCGGATGCGCGCCCAGGTCGGGACGCCGGCGGCCGAACACCGGCTTGAGCGCGGTGTTCACCACCCCGCTGGACACCGCCATCGAGCCCAGCCCGCGGACGGCGCCGCGCCGCAGCGCCCCGCGCCGCAGGGCCAGCAGCGCGCCGGCGGCCATCCAGACCCGGCCGTGGTCGGCGGCGGTGGTGAGCCGGCGCAGCCACGCGTCGGCGGGACTGGTGGGCAGCCCGCCGACGAGGGAGTGCAGCCGCGCGTCCCAGTGCCGGGCACCCCACATGCGCCCGACGCTAGAAGGACCTCCCTGCCCCCCACCACTCGCACGCTCGTGGCGGGACCCTGCAGGGAGGCCGCCGGGACGCGGCCGAGCGGCTCCCCTCAGGTCTTCTGGCGGGCGCGGTAGGCGGCGACCGTCGAGCGGCTGGCGCAGGTGTTGGAGCAGTAGCGGCGGCTGGCGTTGCGCGAGGTGTCGACGTAGACGTCGTCGCAGCCCTCGGCCGAGCAGACGCCGATCCGCTGCCAGCCGTGCTGGACGACGACCTGCGACAGGCCCATGGCCACCGTCGTCGTTAGCTGCTCGAGCAGGGGTGCGTCGGGACGGGCGTAGTGCAGGTGCAGCTCGCCGTCGTGGTCGGTGGCGTAGGGCTGCGGGTGGGCCAGCGCGAGCAGCGCGTTGAGCCGGTCCATCACCTCGCCCTCCGACTGCGCGACGGCGACGGCGCGCACCAGGTCGGCGGTCGTGGCGGCCTGCCCGGCCTCGTCGGGGGACAGGCCGGCGACGGTGCCCGGCGCGAACCACTCGTCGTGGGCCCGCAGGAAGTCGGTGGCCCAGTCCGGTCCGGCCTCGCGGTCGGTGTTGGCCAGGTCGATGGCCAGCTCGACCGCGGTGGACCCGTAGGTGTCGTAGTCCATGGAATCCCCTACCGCTGGTGTGCCGTCGACACGCCGTAGGCGTCGTCAGTCACTTGACCACCTACATGCCCGCCCGTAGTGTGTAGGGAGTCAACGGCATTTGACCCCCTACTCTTCCCGTTCCGCGTGCTACCCGAAGTGAGTTCGTCGTGCGTACGTACCTGTCCGTCTGGCGCCTGCCGTCCGCCCCGGTGCTGCTCGTCGCCGGTTTCGCCGGCCGTCTCCCCTCGGCCATGGTCCCGCTCGCGCTGCTGCTCATGGTGCAGCAGCAGACCGGTTCCTATGCCGTCGCGGGCCTCGCCGCGGCCACCTACGGCCTGGCGATGGCCGGGATGGCCCCGGTCCTCGGCCGGCTGGCCGACCGCCGTACCCCGCGCCCGGTGCTCCTCGCCCAGGCCGGCGCCTACCCGCTGCTGCTGACCCTGCTCGTGGCCGTCGTCCTCGGGGGCGCGCCGACGGCGGCGATCGTCGCCGCCTCGGCCGCCGCCGGCGCCGGGACGCCGCTGGTGTCCGGTGCGGTCCGCGCGCTGTGGTCCCGGGTCGACCCGGCGGTGCGCGGCACCGCCTTCGCCCTCGACGCCACCGCCACCGAGCTGGTCTTCGTGGCCGGCCCGACCCTGGTCGCCCTCCTCGCCGTGCTCGCCGACCCGGCGTGGGCGGTGGCCGTCGCCGGCGTGCTGGCGGTGGCCGGCGCGCTGGGCATCGCGACGTCGTCGGCGATGCGCGGCTGGGTGCCGGGTGGGGGGCACCGGACCAGCCCGTTCGCCACGGTGCTCACCCCCGGCCTGCCGCGGGTGCTGCTCAGCGGCGCCGCGCTGATGCTGGGCTTCGGTGCGCTCGAGGTCGCCGTCCCCGCGTTCGCCGACGCCGCCGGCTCGCCCGGGATGTCCGGCGTGCTGCTCGCCCTGTGGTCGCTGGGCTCGGTGGCCGGCGGGCTGTGGTTCGGCGCCCGGGTGGTCAGCGTCTCGCTGCCGCGGCAGTACCGGTGGCTGCTGCTCGGCGTGACGATCGGCCTGGCCCCGCTCACCGCGGCGTCCAGCCCGTGGGTGCTCGGTGCGCTGCTCTTCCTGGGTGGGACGGCGATCGCGCCGACGCTGACGGTGCAGAACTCGCTGGTCGGTGCGATCGCCCCGGCGCACGCCACCACCGAGGCGTTCACCTGGCTGTCGACGATGGCCACCGGCGCTTCCGCGGTCGGGGCCGCGCTGGGCGGTGCGCTGATCGAGAGCCCGGCCGGGGTGAGCGGCAGCCTGCTGCTCGCCGTCGCCGGGGCCGCGGTGGCGGTGCTGGTGACCCTGGTGCCCGGTCGGCGCCCGGCCGCCGAGCGGGTGTCCGAGCCCGTCGCCGTGTGAGGCTCTCCGCCGGGGGTCGGCCGACCCCCGGCGGACCGCCGTCCAGGGCGCTGGTAGTCTCTTCTCTCGGTGGTTCCGGGGGGGACTCGGGCCCCGGGAGGCTTCGCCTAGTCCGGTCTATGGCGCCGCACTGCTAATGCGGTTTGGGTTAATCCCCATCCCGGGTTCAAATCCCGGAGCCTCCGCGCACGACAAGTGAACAGCACGCACCCGTAGCTCAACGGATAGAGCATCTGACTACGGATCAGAAGGTTAGGGGTTCGAATCCCTTCGGGTGCACGTCTGGTTGAGACAGCAACGCGGCCCCGTCCTCCTCGCGGAGGGCGGGGCCGCGGTGTGTTCCGCGCCGGCCGGAGCGCCGCGACGGCCTGACCCCGAGGTGAGTTTCCCCGTCGACGCTCGGGCGCTGCTTCCCAGAGGAAGCAGCGCCCGACTGTCCTCGGGAGAACTCGTGCTCTACCCACCACCGTGGGCAGAGCACGAGCGTCTACGGAAGAGGTCGTGCCGTGGGGGCGGATGAGGGGCGGGGGGCCGGTCCTGACGGTCTGGCCGCGTTGGTCGGTCCTCCCAGCAGTGGGAGGCCACTCGTTACCGGCTGCCCCCGCCCGTCCCTACTGTGACCCAGGTCACTCGGACGGTCAACCCCGGCCCGGCGTGTCGTCGGCGCCGCCGCTACCCCGCGGGACGACGACCACCGGCACCGGCGAGGCGCGCACGATCTTCGTCGCGGTCGAGCCCAGGAACACCCGCGCCAGCGGCCCGTGCCGGGAGGAGCCGACGACCAGCAGGTCACCGGGCAGCCAGTCCCCGGCGGCGAGTGCACCCGCCCAGCCCGCCCCGGCCGCGACGTGGGTCTCCGGCGCCGGCCCCGGCCCCGGCCACGCGGCGACGACGTCGGCCAGCTGCGCGCGCGCCTGCTCGGCCCACTGCGCCGACACCAGGGCCTCCACCCGCAGGCCGGTCTCCGACGGCAGCATCGGCGGCCGCTCCGGCGCGAAGACGACCAGCCGCAGCGGCACGCCCCACGCCCGCGCCGTCCGGGTGGCCCAGGCCAGCGCCTCCCGGGAGCGGTCGGTGCCCGCGTAGGCGCAACTCAGCCGCTCGACCCTCGGGGTGGTCGGGCAGGGGCGCGGGGCGAGGGCCAGCGGGACGGGGGAGGAGTGCAGCAGGTGCCCGGCGACGCTGCCGGTGGAGAACCGGCCGGCCGGCGACCCGTGTGCGGCGCCCAGCACGAGCAGCGACCCCTCGACCTGCCGGACGGCGGTGACCAGGCCCGCAGGCACCGACGGGGCCTCGAGCGCGACGGTGCGCACGCCCGGGACGCCGTCCAGCGCTGGCACCGCCGCCTCCTGCGCCTCCCGCACCGCCGCGGCGACGGACCGCCGGTACTCGCGGTCGGTGCGCGGGTCGTCGAAGCCGCTGGGGGTCACGGTCGCGAGCACGACGTCCTCCCCGCCGGTGCGGGCGAGCGCGGCGGCGAGCCGGAGCGGGGCCTCCTCGACGGGGTCGACGGCGTACCCGACGACGAGCGTCACCGCGGCGTCCGCAGGTGGGAGTGCGTGCGCGCGTAGAGGACGTAGACGACCGCGGCGATCGCCAGCCAGACGGCGAACAGCGCGTAGGTGACCCCGGGCAGCCCGTAGATCAGGTAGAGGCAGAAGAGGATCGACAGCACCGGGACGACGGGGTAGCCCGGCACCCGGAAGCCGCGGGGCAGGTCGGGCTGGGTCCGGCGGAGCACCATGACGCCGATCGACACGACCGTGAAGGCCACCAGCGTGCCCATGCTGGTCAGGTCGACGAGGAAGTCCAGTGGCACCAGGCCGGCGAGCACCCCGACGAACAGCGCCACCGCGACCGTGCCGCGCACCGGGGTGAGCGTGCGGCGGTCGACCCGGCTGAACAGCGAGGGGATCAGCCCGTCGCGGCTCATCGCGAACAGGATCCGCGTCTGGCCGTACATCACCACCAGCGTCACCGAGAAGATCGAGATGACCGCCCCGGCAGCCAGGACGATCGCCGGCCAGCGCGACCCGGTGACCTGCTCGAGGATCGCGGCCAGCCCGGCGTTCTGGCCCTCGAACCGGGCGGGCGGCTGCGCTCCCACGGCCGCGACCGCGACCAGCAGGTAGACCGTCGTCACCACGATGAGCGACCCGATGATCGCCAGCGGCAGGGTGCGGCGCGGGTTGCGCACCTCCTCCCCGGCGGTGGAGACGGCGTCCAGGCCGATGAAGGAGAAGAAGATCGAGGCGGCTGCGATGCCGATGCCGCTCACGCCGGTCGGGGCGAAGGGCGTGTAGTTGCCCGCGTCGAAGGCGGTGGAGGCGATCGCGGCGAAGAAGAGCAGCACCACGATCTTCAGCCCGACCATGACCGCGTTGGCGCGGGCGGACTCGCTGGCCCCGCGGACCAGCAGCAGGGCGCACAGGGTGACCAGCACGATCGCCGGCAGGTTCACCACCCCGCCGGCGCCCGGGGCCGCGGACAGTGCGTCGGGGATGCGGACGCCGACCGTGTCGTCGAGCAGCGCGTTGAGGTACTCGCTCCAGCCCACCGACACCGCGGCGGCGCTGACCGCGTACTCCAGCACCAGGCACCAGCCGACGACGTAGGCGACGACCTCGCCCAGCGTCGCGTAGGCGTAGGAGTACGAGGAGCCGGCCACCGGGATGGCCGAGGCCAGCTCGGCGTAGCAGAGCGCGGTGAAGCCCGCGGTCACCGCGGCCAGGACGAAGGAGACGACGACGGCGGGGCCGGCCTCGGGCACCGCCGTGCTCAGCACGAAGAAGATCCCGGTGCCGATCGTGGCGCCGATGCCCAGGCCCATGAGCTGGACCGGGCCGATCCGGCGGGCGAGGGTGCCGCCGTCGGTCTGCGCGCCGGTCTCCTCGACCATGGCGGAAACCGGCTTGCGCCGCAGCAACTGGCTGCGCAGGGACGGAGCGCTCACGGATCGGGCCTCCTCGGCGGCGGGCGAGGCGACCAGCCTGCCGTCGACCGGTCTGCGGAGCCGGCCCCGGCACTCGGCCGACCCGGCGCGGCACCTCGGAGAGAGCTGCTCGACCGCCGTGTGGCCGCCGAGCCCGGGGGTCAGGGGCCGCTACCGGTCCCGTCGTGTCGGTGCACCCGGCCCCGACTGCCCGACACAGGCAGGACCATGCCGCCCACCGGGGCGACGTAGACGGTGAACAGCCTCGGGAGCAGCAGGATCGCCGCGATCAGGAGCAGGACGACCACCAGCGCGATGACCGCGGTGACCCACGGCTTCCTGCGGGGCCGGGGGCCTCGGGCCGCCTCCGCGTCCGGTGCCACGCCGCCGGCTGCCGCGACGGCCTCTCCTGGGGCTCCGGGGGCGGACGGCGGGAGCGATGTGTCGGTCACGGCGGTGACCTCCGCCGGCACGCCGCGACCGGGGACCTCCTCGGCTCCCCGTGTCGGCGGGGCGGGGTCCGGTCGCGGTCCCCGCGCCGGTCGGGAGGGCCCTGCGGAGGTCGGGGCCGGACCGCCGCCGGCCGGTGGCCGCGAGGCGGGGCGGCCGGTGGCCGCGGGCCGGTCGGGCGGGGGGACCGGGGCCCGCGTGGGGGCGACGATCCGCTCCGCGCCCGACACGACCGGCATCCCGTCGGCGGCGAGCCAGCCCGGCCCCCACACCTCGGTGCCGGCCGCGGCCAGCGCCACCCCGAACGCCGCCGCGGTGGCGGAGCGCTCCGCGGGGTCGGTGGTCAACCCGTGCATCACGACCTCGGCCACCGGGCCGGGCACCCCGGCGGCCACCTCCCCGAGCGGGATGGGCGCCTCGGAGGCGTGCTTGAACAACAGCGACATGGCGTTGCCGTCGGAGGTGAACGGCAGGACGCCGGAGAGCAGCTCGTAGGTCATCGTGGCCAGCGCGTACACGTCGGTCGCCGGCGACAGCTCCCCGCCGCGCACCTGCTCGGGTGCCATGTAGGCGGGGGTGCCGATCACGTCCCCGGCGCGGGTCAGGAGCGTCTCCGCGCCGCCGACCACCTTGGCGATCCCGAAGT
Organism: Geodermatophilus sp.; assembly: GCA_035645175.1. Taxonomy (GTDB): domain Bacteria; phylum Actinomycetota; class Actinomycetes; order Mycobacteriales; family Geodermatophilaceae; genus Geodermatophilus. The sequence goes on along the minus strand of DASQNB010000277.1, from coordinate 1,946 downwards.
CGGTGACCTTGAGGGCACCGCTCGCGGCGAAGAGCATGTTCTCCGGCTTCACGTCCCGGTGCAGCACCCCACGCTCGTGTGCCGCGTTGAGCCCGGCGGCGCAGGCCAGGGAGATCGCGACGGCGTGGGGGGCGGTGAACCCGGTGGTCGTGAACCGGTCCCGCAGCGTGCCCCCCGGTAGCAGCTCCATCACCAGCAGGCAGAGGTCCTCCCGCTCGACGAAGTCGTAGACGGGGACGACGTGCGGGTGGTCGAGCGAGGCGAGGACGCGGGCCTCGGCCGTGAAACGCCGGCGGACCGCCACGTCGGCGGCCACGGCCCGGGACAGCTGCTTGATCGCGACCCTGCGGTCGAGCTGGCGGTGGTGACCGGCCAGGACCACTCCGAAGCCACCCTGCCCGAGCACGCCCCCGACGTCGTAGGCCGGGAGCGCGTCGGCGATCAGCTGCCGCTCGATCTGCACGCGTCACACCGGGGTGGGGACCGGAGGGCGGACGCGGGGCCGGGACCCGGGGGCCGGACCGGTGTCCGGGGCCACCGTGCGGGAGACCTGCGGATCTGCCACGTCGACTCCTCAGTGCGCCCTCTGGTCGACGGCGCCAACGAGTTCACGATCGGCGCCGGGAGTCTATCCACCCCCGGCTCCTCCACCGCCCGCTCTCCGCGCCGGGACGGGGCGCTCCGCCGTGTCCCGGCGGTCCTGGTCGGCCGGGGCGCCGAGTCGTAACCTGTGCCTCTCCGATCGGGTGCGCAGGGCCGGGGTGTCGCCCCGCCGGGCGCGCTGCTGGGGGCGCAGATGGGCGACGGGACGACCCGGGTCGGCGTCGAGGCCGGTGCGGGTCTGGTCGGGCGGTTCGGCAGCGCCGTGGTCCTGATCGCGCCGGACGCGGCGGCCGACGAGGTCCCGACCGGGGAGCTCCTGGACCTGGTCCGGACCGCCGCAGCCGGGACCGAGCACCCGGGGGGCGCGATCGCCGCGCGCCTGGCCGCCTGGGTCGGTGGCCGCACACCGGCCGATGGCTCGGCGTTCGGTGTGGTCGCCCCGGTCGAGGACGGCGTCGTCGTCTTCCTGCGCGGCCCGGTGTGGGCGGAGGTCGTCGACTCCGGGACGACGAGGCGGCTCTCCGGGCGCCAGGCACTGACCTGGGTCGACCAGGTCGTCCCGCTGCCCTTCGAGCGGGTGGTGATCGGCAGCGCGGCGGACCACGCGGTGCGGGTGCACCCCCGGTCCGACCTGCGCTCCGGCGTGGTGCCCGCACAGGGGTTCGTCCTCACGCCGTCCGGCGGCAGCCCGGCGGAGCCCGCCGCGCGGGTCGGTCCGGGCGCGGCCCCGGCAGCGGAGCCCGACCCCGACCGGCCGGCGGACCGGCCGGCCCGGACCTCGACGACGGAGACGCTGACACCGGACGCACCTGCCGCGTCGGACCCGGACCAGGTCACCGTCGCGGCACGGTCGGACGCCCGGGTCGGGACGGGCGAGGCCGGGGAGCGGGGCACCGAGAGGATCGGCGGACCGCGCGGGGACGAGCCGGTCGACGCCGGCGCGACGCTGCTCGCCGCGCCGCCCGTGGGGGCGTTGGTCGCCGAGGACGGCGGACTCACCATCCTGCTCGACCGGGACTACGTCCTGGGTCGGGACCCGCACAACGACCCGTCCGTGCGGGACGCGTCGGCGTCCCCCGTCGTGCTGCACGACCCGGAGAACCTGATCTCGCGGGTGCACGCCTACGTGTCGGTCAGCGACGGCTCGGTGCACGTGCGCGACGCCCCGTCGGTCAGCGGCACCTTCGTCGCGGCTCCCGGAGCTGGGGACTGGAGCCGCGTCGGGCAGGAGCCGACCCGGCTCCTGCCGGACTGGAGCCTGCGCGTCGGCAGGCGGGTGTTCGTCCTGAGGCCCACCGGGGCCGCGCGTCCCGGATGAGGCCGACCGCCGGCTGCTCCGTCCG
>DASQNB010000276.1:0-5688 GCA_035645175.1 Geodermatophilus sp. | reverse complement strand
CGGTACCGGCCGGAGCCGGCTCGGCGACCCCGTGCGCGACCAGCGTGTCGTACACCGACGCCGCCAGGACCCCGATCTGGTCCTCGTCGGGTGAGCTGTTCAGGCCCAGGGCGACGATCAGCCCGGACTCCGGGAAGTAGGCGTGCAGGAAGCGGAACCCGAGGGTCTGGCCCTCGTAGAACCAGAACGTGCCCAGGGCGTCGGTCAGCTGGGCGACCCCCAGGCCGAACCCGCCCGGGTCCTCGGGGGTCGTCCCCTCGATGGGCTCCCCCGTCGCCGTCGACACCAGGCTGAGCAGCTCGGCCTGCTGCTGCGGCGGCAGCAGCCAGCCCTCGTACAGGACGCGTGCCCACCAGGTCATGTCCGCCGTCGTGCTCAGGACGCCGCCGGCGCCGCGCGCCCAGGACAGGGAGTCCCGGCTGACGTCCCGTCCGATCAGCGGGGATGACTCGGGCTCGCTGGTCCGGGTGTAGTAGCCGGCCGGCAGGCGGGCGGTGACCTGCGCGGAGTAGAGGTGCGAGCGGTAGTACGTGTCCTCCAGGCCCAGCGGTTCGAGGAGCCGGGCGGAGAGCTGGTTGGCGTAGCTGGTCCCGGTCACCCGCTCGACGACCATCTCGGCGAGCACGTAGTTGGTGTTGGAGTAGCTGTACCCGGTGGTCGCCGGGGCCCCGACCACGTAGCCGACCAGCTCCTCCTGGGTGAACTCCCGCAGCGGGTCGGCGGCGTAGTCGGCGAGGAAGGCCGGCTGCCGGTCGTAGGTGGGGATGCCGCTGGTCATGGAGAGCAGTCGCCGGAGGGGGACGCCGGCCCACTGCGGGTACTGCGGCAGCCACCGGCCCAGGGTGTCGTCGATCGAGAGCCGGCCCTCCGCCTCGAGCATCAGCAGCAGCACCGAGGTCATCGCCTTGGTGTTGCTGCCGATCTGCCAGAGGGCGTCGGGCTGCACCGGCACCGACCCGCCGTACTGCGTCGTCCCGGCGCCGACGTCGACGGTCGCCTCCTGCCCCCGGATGCTGACGCTCAACGCGGCGGCCGAGACGTGCTCGGCCGCGCCGCGCGCCCCGAGGTACCCCTCGAGGTCCGCCCGCAGGTCCGCCACGAGAGCGGGATCGGCGGCGACGCTCGCCACCGCCGGTGCGGCCAGCGGCGGAGGCGCCGGAGCTGCGGCGGCACCCGGGGCGAGCAGGACGGTCGTCAGGATCGACACCACGACGACCGGCACGCAGGCCAGGGAGGCTCGGGTGGGGAGGGAGCGTCTGGCGGTCATCGGGGACTCCACCCTGCCGGGATCGGGACGTCGAGCGCCGGTCGCGCACTGTCGTCCCCGCCGCCGGGGCCGTCAACGGCCGCGGGCGTCCCGCGCTCAGGCCAGGGCGCGGCCCCGCGCGGCGAGCAGTGGGATGGCCAGCTCGGTCGCGGTGAGTGAGCCGTGGTAGCCGACCAGCCGACTCGGCCCGGGCTCCCGCTCGGTCGCGGTGAGCGCCCAGGTGCCGCGGGCCAGCGCCACGACGTCGCCGATCCGCCCGGCCAGGTCGTCGTCCACCGGGCCGAAGACGCCGCTGGCGATGGCCTCGTCGCGGCCGGTGACCCAGGCCCGCTCGCCGAGCACCTCCCGCCAGCGCGCCAGCAGGTCGGCCTCGGCGCCGGGCACGGCGTGCAGGTAGCGGGCCCGCGGCTCGCCCGCCAGCAGCCGCACGCCTTCGGTGAGCTCGGGGGTGGCGTCGAGGTCGAGCCGGGTGTCGGCGGGGACGTCGAGCATCCCGTGGTCGGCGGTGACCAGCAGCGCGGCGTCGTCCGGCAGGCCGTCGACCACCTGCTCCACGAGCCGGTCGACCAGCGCCAGCTGGGCGCGCCAGCTGGCCGAGTCGACGCCGCGCACGTGGCCGGTGAGGTCGAGCTCGGCGGTGTAGCCGTAGACGAGGGCGCGCGGCGCGGCGTCCAGGGACTGCACCAGGAGGGCGGCCAGGTCGCCGGCGCCGACGGTGCCGGAGTAGCGCGCGCCGCGGTAGGCGGCGTTCGACAGGCCCGACCCGCGGAACGCGTACGGGGCGACGGCGGTGACCTCGACGCCGGCGTCGGCGGCCTGCGCGAAGACGCTGCGCCGCGGCTGCCACAGCTCGGGGTCGGGGTCGTCGGCCCACTGGACGTGGTTGAGCGTGCGCTCCTCCCCCGGGATCGCGGTCACGAAGCCGAGGACGCCGTGGCTGCCCGGTGGCAGGCCGGTGCCCAGGGTGGTGAGGCTGACCGGGGTGGTGCTCGGGCAGGGGGCGGAGAGGTCGCCGGCGGGCGTGGCGAGCGCGGCGAGGGTGGGGGCGACGTCGGCGTGCGCGCGGACGAGGTCGGCGCCGAGCCCGTCGACCAGCAGGACGGCGACGCGGCGGGCGCCGTCCAGCGCCGCGGTGAGGCCGAGCGGGTCGGGCGGCAGGTCGCCGCGCTCCACCGGGACGCCGAGCGCGGTGGCGACCCCGGGGAGGACGTCGGCGAGGCTGGTCGTGCCGTAGTCGGGGCGGGCCAGGTCGGCCGGGAGCCCGTCAGCCAGGAGGGCATCGGCCGGGAGACGCACGGGCGGGTGGCTCACGGGCGGGTCGCGAGCAGGTGCAGCCCGGCGGCGACGTCACGGTAGGGCGAGCTGCCGGCCAGCGCGAGCTCCAGCCGGCGGACCGCCTCGGGGTCGGCGCCGGAGGCGACGTCGAGCAGGTCGGCGACGACGGAGACGCCGCGCCAGGAGCCCGGCTGCAGCCCGGCGGCCTCGACCAGGGCGAGCAGGTCCGCAGGGGTGAACCGGCGCCGGGCCGGGCGGCTGGCGCGGCGCGGGGCGGGGTCGCGGTCCTCGAGCAGGGCCAGCGCCTCGACGGGGTGCCCGGCGACGGCCCGGGCCAGGACCGCGCCGGCCCGGTTCGCCGTGGCCACGCTGGCGGTGCCGCCGGGGCGCAGGGCGCGGGCCAGCTCGCCCAGCGTGGTGGCGGGGTCGTCGACCACCTCGAGCACCGAGTGGCACAGGGCCAGGTCGTAGCTGCCGCCGCCCTCCCCCGTGGGGACCACCTCGTGCAGCTGGTCGCCGTCGCCCTGCACACCGTGCACCCGCGCCCCGACACCGGCGTTGTCGGCCCGCCGGTTCAGCGTGGCGAGCGCGTCGGCGCTGGGGTCGACGACGGTGACGTCGTGGCCCATCCGGGCCAGGTGCACGGCGGAGTTGCCCGTGCCCCCGCCGACGTCGAGGACCCGCAGCGGGGCGCCCGCCGCGACGAGCGGGTCGAGGGCGGCCCAGACGGCGGCCGCGCGGGCGGGCAGCTGGTCCGCGGCGGACGAGGCGGGGGCAGGCGGCACCCGTCGGAGCCTAGCGGCGGGCGGGGCCGGCCACCGGTCCGCTCACCCGGGTCGCCGGGCGGCGGTGTGCGGTCGTGGCGACGCCCCGGCCCCCTCCTCGGCGTTCCCGAGCGTGCGAGGGGACCCAGGAGGGGGCGGCCCCGTCCCGGGCACCGCCCCTGAGCCTGTGAGGGGTGGGGAGGACGGGGTCCTTCTCCGAGCGGCGGGGGCAGGGGGCCCTCTCTCAGGCGTTGACCGCGTCGGCCGCCCGCTTGATCTCGGCGATGTCGATGCGGCGCATCTGCAGCATCGCCTCGGTGGCCCGCCGGGCGCGGCCGGGGTCGGGGTCGTTGAGCAGGGTGGTCAGCTCGGTGGGCACGACCTGCCAGGAGACGCCGAAGCGGTCCTTGAGCCAGCCGCACATGCTCTCCTCGCCGCCGTCGGTGAGCCGGGTCCAGTAGTGGTCGGCCTCCTCCTGGTCGGCGCACATGATCTGGAAGGAGATGGCCTCGGTGAACGAGAACTGGGGGCCGCCGTTGAGGCCGACGTAGTCCTGGCCGTCGAGGGTGAAGGCGACGGTCATCGCGGTGCCCTCGGGCATGGGCATGTCCGGCCCGTAGCGGCTGACCTCGCCGATCGAGGAGTTCGGGAAGATCGAGGTGTAGTGGGCGGCGGCCTCCTCGGCCTTGCCGTCGAACCACAGGCACGGGATCTGCTCGGGCATGGGGGTGTCCTCTCGGGTGGCGGGGCGGTCGGCTCCGGTGTCGTGGAGTAGACCGCCGTCGCGCCGAGGAGTCATCGCCCGTCGGCGCGGCCGGGAGGCTCCCGGCCCGGCAGGAGCCGGCCCATCGTCAGCTGCCGGGCGGTGAGGCCCATCCGCTCGTACAGCCGGATGGCGCGCTGGTTGACCGTCCAGACGGTGAGCCGGACGTCGCTGGCCCCGACCACGGTGGCGAGGTCGAGCACCGCCGCGGTGAGCGCCCGGCCGAGCCCCCGGCCCTGAGCGGCGGGGAGCACGCCGAGCTGGTCGAGCTCGACGACGAGGGAGGCATCCCGGAAGGCGTCGGCGTCCCTGCGGTGCACCCGGACGAGCGCGTAGCCGTCGACCGTCCCCCGGGCGCCGACGGCGACGAGCACCGCGCCGTCCTCGTCGTCGAAAACGTCCCGGACGAACCGGGCGAGAGCAGCTCGGTCGGGCTGCCGGCGGAAGTGCTCGGGCAGCGCCGTGCGGTGGTGCTCGAGGGTCGCCAGGGCCACGCCGCGAGCCTGCGAGTGGTGGGCGGCAGCTGCGGCCCCTCTGCAGGGTCCCGCACCGAGCGTGCGAGGCGTGGGGGGCAGAGGGGTCCTTCCTCACTGGCCGGAGCTGCCCGGGCTGGAGTGCCAGAGCTTGCGCGGCGCCGACGACGTCCCCCGGCGGGTGGCGTCGCGCCGGGCCACGGTCATGGCGTCCTCCCCGGCGGGCTTGATGTCGGCGTAGGGCGACATCCGGAACCCGGTGGGGTGCACCAGCACCGGTCTGACGACCACCGGCCGCGGTCCGTGCGAGGCCGCTGCCCCGGCGATCGACTCCTCCGTGTACTCCCCCTGCGCGGCCATCTGCTCGGCCACCGCGCCCAGCCCGCCGGTCTCCCACGCCTCGTGCAGCGCCGGCAGCTCCCACGCCCCGGTGGCCCGGATCGACACCCCCCGCGGGCCGGTGCGCCGCAGCACCCCGCGGATCACCAGCAGCCACGAGTGGAAGACCGTCGCGGCGTAGGGACCCTGCGCGTCCTCGAAGAAGGTGGAGTCGGTGCAGCCGGTGCCGTCGTCCAGGGTCACGAAGACCACCCGGCGGCCGGAGCGGATCGGCGGGGTCTGGGTGGCCACCTTGACGCCGGCGACCAGCACCTCGGCGTCGCTGCGACTGCCGAGCAGCTCCCCGGCCGGTACCGCGCCGATCGCGGCGAGGAACGGCCGGTAGAAGTCGACGACGTGCCGGCTGGCGTCCAGGCCGAGCACCTCCAGCTCGGCGCGCACCAGCTCGGCGTCGGTGAACTCCGGCAGCCCGCTGCCCTCCGCCCAGCCCAGCCCGGGCTCCTCCACCTCCTCGCCGGGCGGCTCCATGCCCTCCACCTCGAGGCCCATGAGGTCGAGACTGAGCTGCCCGGCCGTGGCGCTCCGGGCGCCGCTGCGGCTCCACCGGTCCAGCTCACCGATCTGCAGCAGCAGGTCGCGCCGGGTGACCTGCCGGCGGCTGCGGGTGGGCCGGCCGGCCTCGCGGTCACGGACCCCGAAGCCGTAGAGGGAGTCGAAGCCGCCGGCCAGCACGAGCCGCTCCACCACCGGCCGGGACACCGACGCCCGGTGCCAGAAGTCGGTGAGCGAGCGGTAGGGCTGCCCGGC
>DASQNB010000275.1:0-2492 GCA_035645175.1 Geodermatophilus sp. | reverse complement strand
GACGTCGTCCGGGAGCTGGTCGCCGACGCCGAGCGCGCGCTGCGCGCAGCGGCCGGCCTCGTGTCCTAGACCGCCACGGGGCGGCTGTCCGCCCAGGCCCGCTCGAGCACCTGCAGCAGCAGGTCGGCCGGCTGGGCGCCGGCGGCGCCGTACTTCCGGTCGACGACGAAGAACGGGACGCCGGTCGCGCCGAGCGCCTGCGCGGTGCGGGCGTCGTCGAGGACGGCGGGGCGGTACCGGTGGTCGGCCAGCGCGGCGCGCGCCTCGGCCTCGTCCAGGCCGACCTCGACGGCCAGCGCGGCGAGGGAGTCGACGTCGAAGACCGAGCGCCCCTCCTCGAAGTGGGCGTGCAGCAGCCGCTCCTCGAGCTCACCCTGCAGCCCGCGCTCGGCGGCGAGGTGGATGAGCTCATGGGCCAGCAGCGTGTTGCCGCTGACCCCGGCGGCCAGGTCGTAGTGCAGGCCCTCTCCGGCGGCGGTCTCCTCGACGTGGCGCATCATCGCCCGCATGTCCTCGACCGGGCGGCCGTACTTGGCGGCCAGCGCCGGGAGGGTCTCGTGGGTCTCACCCTCGGGGATCGACGGGTCGAGCTGGAAGGACCGCCAGACGACCTCCACCTCGTCGCGGTGCGGGAACCGCTCGAGCGCGGCCTCCAGTCGGCGCTTGCCGATGTAGCACCACGGACAGACGACGTCGGACCAGACCTCCACGCGCATGCCCGGCCCAACGTCGCTCGTCCGGTCGAGCTTCCCGTCAGCGCACGCCGACGAGGTCGACGACGAAGACGAGCGTGGCGCCGGGCTTGATGACCCCGCCCGCGCCGCGGTCGCCGTAGGCCTTGTGCGGCGGGATGGTGAGGCGACGGCGGCCGCCCACGCGCATGCCGGCCATGCCCTCGTCCCAGCCCTGGATGACCATGCCGACGCCGAGCCGGAACTCCAGCGGGTCGCCGCGGTCCCAGGAGGCGTCGAACTGCTCGCCGCCGTCGTGCGTGACGCCGACGTAGTGGGCGCTCACCAGGTCGCCGGCCTTGGCCTCCGGGCCGTCGCCGACGGTGATGTCCTCGATCACCAGGTCGTCGGGCGCGGGGCCGGTCGGCGGCTCGACGTCGGGGCGGGTGGGCTCGGCCATCGGTTCTCCTCGGGGTCGGTGCCGGGTGGGTCCCGACGGTCGACCCCATCCAAACAGCGGTTCCGCGGGGTCGCCGGGCGGGCTACGGTCCGGCGGCGTGATCGACCACCTGGGTCTGCAGTCCGCCGACGTCCCGGCCGCCGTGGCCTTCTACACGACGGTCTTCGCCCCGGCCGGCCTGCGCGAGGCGATGCGGTACCAAACGCCCGGCGGCCCGGTGGTGGGGATGGCCGGCCCCGACGGCCACCCGCAGCTGTGGCTGAGCCCGCTGGCAGAGGGCAGCGAGCGCCCGGTGCACCTGGCGCTGCGGGCGCCGTCCCGCGAGGCGGTGGACCAGGTCTTCACCCTCGCCCGCGAGCAGGGCGCCGAGGTGCTGCACGAGCCGCGGGTGTGGCCGGAGTACCACCCGGGCTACTACGGCGTCTTCTTCCGCGACCCCGACGGCAACAACGTCGAGGCGGTGCACCACACGATGCCCGAGGGCTGACCCGCCGCCCGCTCAGCGGCCGCCAGCGACGTCGAGCACGCTGCCGGTGCAGTAGCCGGCGTCGTCGCCCAGCAGCCACACCACGGCGGCGGCCACCTCCTCGGGCAGGCCGGCGCGACCCATCGGCACCGTCGGCCCGATCCGCTCCACCCGGTCGGGCTGGCCGCCGCTGGCGTGGATCTCCGTCTCGACGATGCCGGGGCGGACGACGTTGACCCGGACGCCCTCGCCGGCCACCTCGCGGGCCAGCCCGACGCCGAGGGTGTCCACCGCGCCCTTGCTGGCGGCGTAGTCGACGTACTCGCCGGGTGAGCCGAGCCGGCTGGCGGCCGAGGAGACGAGCACCACCGACCCGCCCGGGCCGCCGTGGCGGGTGGACATCCGCCGGACGGCCTCCCGGCAGCACAGCACGGTGCCCAGGACGTTGACGGCCAGCACCCGCTGCACCCGCTCGGCGGTCAGCTCGTCGACCCGCGCCCGCGCGCCCACGATCCCGGCGTTGGCGACCAGCCCGGTCACCGGGCCCAGGCGCTCGGCGGCGGCGAAGGCGGCCAGGACGTCGTCCTCGACCGACACGTCCCCGCGGACGGCGAGCGCGGTCCCGCCGTCCGCCTCGATGCCGGCGACGACCGTCGCGGCGGCGGCCTCGTCGTCCCGGTACGTGAGGGCGACCGACCAGCCGGCCGCGGCGGCGGCACGCGCGGTCGCCGCGCCGATGCCGCGGCTCCCGCCGGTCACGAGCAGCACACCAGGAGGCACGGTCGGGGACGCTAGCGCGACCGGGTGCGGGCGGCAGCGCGCCGTGCTGGGCTGGGGCCATGCCCCCCGAGCAGGCCGCGTGGTGGACCCGCGCCGTCGTCTACCAGGTCTACCC
>DASQNB010000274.1:0-13440 GCA_035645175.1 Geodermatophilus sp. | reverse complement strand
AGGAAGTACCGGTCGTGGGTGACGGCCACGACGGTGCCGGCGTACTTCTCCAGGTGCTGCTCCAGCCAGGCGACGCTCTCCGCGTCGAGGTGGTTGGTGGGCTCGTCGAGCAGCAGCAGGTCCGGTGCCTCGAGCAGCAGCTTGCACAGCGCGACGCGGCGGCGCTCACCACCCGAGAGGATGGTGACGTCGGCGTCGCCGGGCGGGCAGCGCAGCGCGTCCATGGCCTGCTCGATGCGCGCGTCGAGCTCCCAGCCGTCGTGGTTCTCGATGAACTCCATGAGCTCGCCCTGCTCGGCCAGCAGCGAGTCGAAGTCGGCGTCGGGCTCACCCATCGCCGCGCTGACCTCCTCGAAGCGCGTCAGCGCGTCGCGCAGCGGCTTGACCGCCTCCTCGACGTTGCCGCGGACGTCGAGCTCCTCGTTGAGCGGCGGCTCCTGCAGCAGGATGCCGACCTTGGCGTCCGGCGCCAGCATCACGTCACCGTTGGAGGGCTGCTGCATGCCGGCCATGATCTGGAGGACGGTCGACTTGCCCGCACCGTTCGGGCCGACGACGCCGATCTTGGCGCCGGGCAGGAACGACAGGGTGACGTCGTCCAGGATCACCTTGTCACCGTGCGCCTTGCGCGCACGCACCATCGTGTAGATGTACTGAGCCACTGGGCTTCGAGGCCTTCCGTCGGTTCGCGAGTGGCGGGCGGGCCGGCCGGGGTGCCGGCCCGCCACCGTGTGCGTTCTCCCCTCCGATCCTCCCAGCCCGGGCGACTAGACGTGCGCGGGCTCCGTGGCGAGGTCGTGGGTGTCCGACTGGTGCAACGCCTCCGGGGCGTCCTCGTAGTCCCGCCCGCGCACCAGCCCGTCCGTCGCGTCGCCCGAGGCACCGTCCCCCGCAGCGACCGACCCGGAGCCGGCCTCTCCGTCGACCTGCTCGCTGCCTGCCCCGGACCGCGCCGGCCGGGAGAACTCGGCCCACCCGCGCGCCAGGTTCGGCCCGATGGCCGTGGCCTTGATCTGCGAGGTGCTGCCCTTGCCGTTCTCCGACTCCCAGCTGCGGGTCCACAGGTTGCCGACCACGACGACGGGGTCACCCTTGCTCAAGCTGCGGGCGACGTTGCCGCCCAGCTCGTTCCAGCACTCGACGTCGGACCAGAAGGTCTCGCCGTCGATCCACTCCTGACGGGCCTGGTCGAAGCGACGGGCCGTCGACGCGAGCCGAAAGTTCGTGACGCTGGTGCCGTTCTCCAGCCGGACGCGTCGCGGCGCGGTGGCCACGCGCCCCACCACGGTGATCTCGGTGTTGTTGCTCATGGTGCTCCTCAGAGGCTGACCGCCGGATCGGCGGGGACCGGCACTGTGCCGGTGCACCGAGGACCTTGGGACGGCGCAACTCGGCGCACGGGCCGGGACGGCGATCTGTGGACGACTCAGCGGCCTGTGGACGGGCAGGGCGCGACCGTCCGGCCCGGCCGCTCCACTGCCCGGCATGAGGACGTCGACCTCGCTGCGCCGACCCGATCGGGACCGGCCGGGGTGCGATGATCGGAGCTCGAGCGCCCGTAGCTCAGCGGATAGAGCAGGTGCCTTCTAAGCACTTGGTCGCAGGTTCGATCCCTGCCGGGCGCGCACCGATCTTGATGGGGCGATGTCGCACCACCGATCCGGGATGGCGTGGTCGATCGCGTCGTCGCCCACGACGGGCTGGTCGCCGACTCGTAGCAGCGGACTCCAGCACCTCGCCGGGATGCTGGAGCCCGCTGTTCGGGCCGGGTTCTCGCCACCGCCCGGCCGCATGAGGACCTGCTCGGTCAGAGCTCGCAGTTCATCTTCGTGTCGTTGCCGTTCCGGCAGGTGTCCACGCCCATGCCGCCGTCGAGGTCGTCCCAGCCCGGGCCTCCGGTCAGGTGGTCGTCACCCTCGTTCCCGTCGATCTCGTCGTCTCCCCTGTTGCCTTCCAGGGTGTCGTTGCCAGGGTCGCCGCTGAGGGTGTCCCTGTCTCCGCCACCCTGAAGGCGGTCATTGCCGGGGCCGCCGTTGAAGGTGTCCCGTCCGGGGCCCCCGACAAGGTGGTCGTGGCCGACCACACCGCCCGCGTCATCGCCACCACGGAGGGTGTCATCGCCGTAGCCACCGTCGCCGTAGTCGTCACCGTCCCCCGTGTTGAGCGTGTCGTGGCCGTCGCCACCGAACGTGCGGTCCCTGCCCGCGTCACCGTTGAGCATCGGGTCGTTCCCGCTGCCGCCCTCGATCAGGTCGTCGTACGAGCTACCCATGAGGGTGTCTGCACCCCCGCCACCCATGAGCGTCGCAGGGGTGTCCCCCAGAGCGACGTCGACCGTGTCGTCGCGGTTTCTCGCCTCGACGAGGACGTGGGTTATCCCCGCTGCCGAGCAGCGGACCATGTTGGGATTCGCGGGGACGACAGCCGCGCATCCCGCGCCGGGGCTGACCGTGTCGAGAAAGTCGGTGACGAAGAAGTCGGCGACCTGCTTCTCGACCAGGATGTCGTTCTGCACGTTGTTGTCCGCTCTGACGCGCAGCGTGTTCCCGTCCTTCCAGACCGACGTGGTGTTCGCGTCCGCCTGGGCGGCACCGCCGAGGCCGCACACCACGACGGCCAGCGCACCCGTACAGCCGATCGCCAGGTTCCGCGTGGTCCTCCTGGTCCCGGTGCTCATGTCGATCCTCCTCCTGGAGACCCTCACTCCGCCGCCACGACCATCGGCGGCGCCGCCCTCTTCCATCGGCTCGCGTCGATCACCGGGATCCCCACCGACCGGTCACCGTCACGTCGGCGTCCCCTGTGAACGGCCTCGTCGGCCGGGTGCTGATCGATGGAGCACATCGGTGATCAGCTCTCCCGTTGAACGCTGGCAGGGGGATGGCGAGCCCGGTATCGGAAGGAGTACCGAGGGCATTGGTCCAGGGCCGGTGGTCCCCGGCGTGAGCATCGCGCGCTGCGCCCCTCGCGTGGCCTCGCCCCCCGGCGGTCGAGAAGCAGAGCGGGGTCGACGTGGCGACGTCGCCGACTGCACCGCTGCCGACGACCGCGCCGCTGCGCGAAGGAGTGCCCGGCGGAACGGCCTCGGGACCGACCTCACCCGGTCGTCGGTCGCCACGACCGCACTGCTCAGGCGCCGTGCCTCTCCTCTGCCAGGAGGCCGCAGCGTTGCGCGCGCAGGACCGTGGCCAGTCGGTCCCTGGTACCGAGCTTGCGGTACAGGTTCTCGAGGTGGGTGTTGACGGTCCGGACCCCGATGCCCAGGCGCCGGCTGATGGCGGCTGCGCTCAGGCTCTCGGCGAGCAGGTTGAGGACCGCCAGCTCGCGCCCGGTCAACCGGGTCTCCTCGACGGCCGCCCGTCGAACGACATCGGCGAGGGCCCGGTCGTCACGGGACCGCCAACGGAGCAGCTCGGTGGCCTGTCGGTCCAGGCCGATCAGCACCGGCTGCAACAGACGCGCCAGCTCCAGGTCGGCGTCGGTGAAGTCCCGGTCGGGGCGGGCGGTGACGAAGATGCGGTGTTCGTCGGCCGCCACGTGCAGCGGGAGGCAGAGCTGCTGGGTGACCCCGTAGGGGCGGCTGAGTTCCACCCAGGCCGCCACGCACCGCTCGTCGGCGATGGCGCGTGGCACCCGACCGGCCGTGTATGGCGCGGGCGAGAGGGTGGTCCGGTACCAACGGGCAATGGGCTGCGTGTCGGCGGTGGCACGGAGCCCCTCCACCCGCGCCTCGCAGAGGTCCTCGGGCCAGGCACGGAGCGAGTGCACGCCGCCGGGGGCGCGGCAGTGCAGAGCGGCGCCGTGGGCGTCGAAGGTGGCGATCAGTTCGGCGTTGATCGCGTCGACCGGCAGCTCGACCAGCGGCTGGTGGAGGAGCTCACCCAGCAGGTCGAGCCACCGCGCCAGGCGCATCTCGGGCGTCTTCACACGGCCTCCACCAGAAGCGGACGCGGCGTACCTGCACGAGACTCCTCGTGAGGATATCGACGGGCCGCTGAGCGACGGAAGCAGTGCGGGAGCCCCCGGCGCCGGGTGCCGCGCCGGTCAGTGGCCGCGCTGCTCCGGCGGCACCCAGCCGATCGCCGGGGCGACGTGGCGGGCGACGGTCTCCAGCAGCCGCGCGTTGTACTCGACGCCGAGCATGTTGGGCACGGTCAGCAGCAGGGTGTCGGCCTCGCGGACGGCGGCGTCCTTGGCCAGCTCCTCGGCCAGCTGGTCGGGCTCGCCGACGTAGCTCTTGCCGAAGCGGGCGCGCACGCCCTCGAGCAGGCCGACCTGGTCCTCGCTCGAGCGCTCACCGAAGTACTGCCGGTCGAGGTCACTGGTGAGCGGCAGAACGCTGCGGCTCACCGACACCCGCGGCGTCCGCTCCCAGCCGGCCTCGGCCCAGGTCGCGCGGTAGCGGGCGATCTGGTCGGCCTGCAGCTCGTCGAAGGGCACACCGGTGTCCTCGCTGAGCAGGGTGGAGCTCATCAGGTTCAGCCCCTGGCGCGCGGCCCACTCGCCGGTCGCCCGGGTGCCCGCACCCCACCAGATCCGCTCGGCCAGGCCGGGCGACTGCGGCTGGACCGCCAGCTTGCCGGGCATGCCGCCGGTCATCCGCGGGTCGGCGTCCACCAGCCGCTCACCGCGGATCGCGGCCAGGAACAGCGCGGTCTTCTGCCGGGCGAGGTCGGCGTCGGTCGAGCCCTCCGGCGGCACGTAGCCGAAGGCCTCCGACCCGCGCAGCGCCGTCTCGGGTGACCCCCGGCTGACGCCGAGCTGCAGCCGGCCGTCGCTCAGCAGGTCGGTCGCCGCGGCCTCCTCGGCCATGTACAGCGGGTTCTCGTAGCGCATGTCGACGACCCCGGTGCCGACCTCGATCCGCCGGGTCCGCGCGGCCATGGCGGCCAGCAGCGGGAACGGCGAGGCCAGCTGACGGGCGAAGTGGTGCACCCGCACGTAGGCGCCGTCCAGTCCGATCTCCTCGGCGGCGACGGCCAGCTCCACGCTCTGCACGAGCGCGTCCCGTCCGGTCCGCACCTGCGACCCGGGGATGGGCTGCCAGTGCCCGAACGACAGGAACCCGATGCGCTTCTCGCTCACGCCCCGGGCAGCGCCGGACGGCGGCCGGCTGTTCCCAGCCGGCCGCCGTCCTCCCCCTGGACCTCCGGTCAGGCGGTCGGCACCACCGCGACGGAGCGGACCGACACCGGGCTGGTGCCCAGCGCGTTGGTGGCCGTCACGGTGAACGTGTGGCCGGTGCCCGCGGTCAGGCCGGGAACGGTCGTCTGCAGCGTGGCGCCGCCACCGACCGGGACAGTGGCCACCAGGGTGCTGCCGCGGTAGGCGCGCACCGTGTAGCTGGTGACCGGCGAGCCGTTGCTGGACAGCGGGGCCGCCCAGGTCACCCGGGCCGAGGCCGGACCCGCCGTGGCCACCGGCGTGCGCGGTGCCGTCGGCACCCCGCGGGGGGTGACCGGAGCCGACGCGGCCGTGGCCGGGCCGGCGCCCGCGGCGTTCTTCGCCGCGACGGTGAACGTGTAGTCCGTGCCGTTGACCAGGCCGGTAACCGAGATCGAGCGGGCGGTGCCCGACGCGGTCACCGTCCGGGCGGCCACCCCGTTGCGGTGCGCGGTGACGACGTAGCCGGACAACGCCACGCCACCGGTCGTGCTCGGTGGCGTCCAGCGGACCACGGCCGAGGCGCTGCCCGGCGTGACGCCGTCGAGCACCGGGGTGCCGGGCAGCGTGCGCGGGGTGACCGACAGCGGGGCCGTCACCGGGCTGGCGCCCAGGGCGTTGGCGGCGGTCAGGCGCAGCGCGTAGACCGTGCCGTTGGTCAGCCCGGGGAGGGTCGTCGAGGTGACACCGGCGCCGGCCTCGACCGTCCGCACCGTGACCCCGCCGGTGGCGACGGTGAGCGTGTAGCCGGTGATCGGCAGCCCACCGGTGGAGGTGGGCGCGGTCCACCTCACCGCGACCGTCCCGTCGCCGGGGGTCACCGTGCCGAACCGCGGCACGGCGGGCGTGCTCAGCGGGGTGACGACGGCGCTGGGCACCGACGCGGCGCCGACGCCGACCGCGTTCCGCGCCGCGACGGTGACCGCGTAGCCGGTGCCGTTCGCCAGGCCGGTCACGGTCGCCGTGCGTGCGGTGACCGGCAGGGACACCGTCTTCACCAGCGTGGCGCCCTTGAGGACGCGGAGCACGTAGCCGGTGACGGCCGAACCGCCGTCGCCGGAGGGCGCGCTCCAGGACGCGACGAGCGAGGCGCTGCCCGCGGTCACCGTGCCGAGGGCGGGGACCAGCGGCGGGTACAGCTGGCCGGCCACGCGGAAGTCCTGGCCGGTGAGGAGCTCGTAGGCGTCGAGCAGTCCGTGGCCCGTGGGGTTGTCCCGGCCGACGGCCTCCATGTCGATGGCGGTCGCCTGCACGAGGGCGCGGATCTCCGCGACCGTCGCCGAGGGGTGCGCGTCGCGGTACCGGGCGATGACGGCCGAGGCGTTCGGGGCCGCCATCGACGTGCCGCTCATCGCGCCGTACCCGCCGGTGGAGCTGGTCGAGTGGACGTAGGACCCCGGCGCGGCGACCAGGTTGGTCGCGCCGCTGTAGCTGTAGGGCGCCGACCGGCCGGTCGACTCGGACGCCGCGATGGCGAAGGCGCCCGGCGAGGCGGCCGGGTAGTTGACCGCGTTGCCGCTCTGCCGGTTGTTGCCGGCCGAGGCGACGACGACCACGCCCCGCTCGACGGCGTAGCGGATGGCGTCGTCGTAGGCGGAGGAGTAGCCACCGCCGAGGCTCATGTTGATGACCGAGGCCCCGTTGTCGACGGCGTGGTAGATGCCGGCAGCCGCCCAGGCCGACGAGCCGCCGCCGGTGGCACCCAGCACGCGGACCGGCATGATCTGCGCGTTGCTCAGGCCGGCGATGCCGATGCCGTTGTCGCTGATCGCGGAGATCTGCCCGGCGACGTGCGTGCCGTGGCCCTGCGGGTCGACGCAGCCGTCGCCGGCCGGGTCGTAGGTGGCTGCGTCGGAGGTGAAGTCCGCACCGAGGTCGCAGCGCACCCGCCCGGCCAGGTCGGGGTGGCCGGCGAGCACGCCGGTGTCGAGGACGGCGACGACCAGTCCGCCGGCGTCGGGGGTGCCGGTCGGCAGGTCGTCGACGTGCCAGGTGTCGAGGGTCCACTGCTGGGGCCGCAGGGGGTCGTTCGGCCTGCCGAGTGCCCGCACCGGCACGTCCACGGCCACGCTGACGACGCCGTCCTCCTGCCGGAGCTCGGCCTTCGCCTCGGGCACCTCGCTCTGCGGGACGCGCTCGGTGATCACCTCGACGCCGTCGTCGGTGACCACGATGGCCGACACCGAGGTGGTCGGGCCGGTCGGCTCCTCGGCGAGCGCCGGGCTGCCGGTCGACGTCACGAGGACGGTGCCGGCCACGGCGAGCAGGCCCGCGCGCAGGGGGAGCGGGGAGGACTGACGGGACATGGGGGTTCCTCGGGGTCGATGGGTCGTCCCCACGTCCGTCGGGTGCCGGTGCTCGGAACTGGAGCGTCCTCACCCCTCCGGGCGAGGCCGCCGAGGACGGCGGAGTCCCACCACCCGCCACTCCTGCCTCACGGTGCACGTTGCGTCACGATCTTTGACCGATCGACCACGACTCTCCGTCGCCGGGTTCCCGGGCTGACCGGCTCCGGTCCCGCACGCTGTGCGGGTGAACCCGAGCACTCCCGACGTGTCGCGTCCCCCGGAGGGGACCCCCGGCGCCGCCGCCGGCTCGAGGCTCCGCGCGATCGACACCCTGCTGGCCGACCGCGGGCAGCTCTTCCGCGCCCTGTTCCTCGCCGCGCCGATCCCCAAGGCCCTCGTCGACCTCGACGGCCACCTGCTCGTCGTCAACGACGCGCTGTGCACCCTGACCGGCCGCACGCCCGAGGACATGGTGGGGCGGCACGTCGACCTGCTCGCCCACCCCGACGAGGCCCCGGTGCCCGACCGCGCCGACGGCCCGCTGGACCCGTGGCTGGGCGTCGACGGCGAGCGGCGACTTCGCCGCGCCGACGGCACGGAGCTGTGGGCCACCCAGTCGCACGAGGTCATCCACACCAGCGCCGGGACGCCGCAGTTCGTCGTCCTCTCGCTGGTCGACGGGACCGACCGCCGCCGCGCCGAGGAGGACCTGGTCCGGCGGGCCTTCACCGACCCGCTGACCGGCCTGCCCAACCGGCGGGCGCTCAACGACCGGCTCGACCACGCCCTCGCGCTGTCCCGCCGCCGCGGGCTGCAGGTCGGGCTGGTGCACCTGGACCTCGACCGGTTCCGGGCGGTCAACGACGTGCTCGGCAACGAGGCCGGCGACCAGCTGCTCATCCAGGTCGCCGACCGGCTGCGCTGGAGCACCCGGGTGGAGGACACCGCCGTCCGGCTCGGTGGGGACGAGTTCCTCATCCTGGCCGAGGACGTCGAGGACCTCGAGGGGCTGCGGACGATGGCCGACCGGCTGCTCGCGGTGCTCGACGACCCGTTCCTCATCGGCAATCGGGAGATCGTGCTCTCGGCCAGCGTGGGCCTGACCCTGGGCTCCGACGTCGCCGCCGACGACCTGCTGCGCCAGGCGCACGCCGCGCTCACCCGGGCCAAGGCCGACGGCAGCCGCGCCCGCATCGAGGTGCACGACGGCGGCCTGTCCGACAGCGAGGTCGACCAGCTGCAGCTGGAGGCCGACCTGCGCAACGCACTGGAGTCCGACGAGCTGCGGCTGTTCTACCAGCCCATCGTGTCGCTGTCGGACGAGACGCTGCTGGGCTACGAGGCGCTCATCCGCTGGCAGCACCCCACCCGCGGGCTGCTCCCGCCGGGGGCGTTCCTCGCCGCCGCCGAGGACAACCGGCTCACCTCCCGGCTGGGCGCCTGGGTGCTCCGCCAGGCCTGCTTCGACGCCTCCGGCTGGCCGGCGGGCCTCCGGGTGCACGTCAACATCTCCGCCCGCCACCTGGCCGAGCCCGGCTTCGCCGACCTGGTCACCGATGCGCTGGCCGAGTCCGGGCTGCCGCCGGAGCGGCTGGAGCTGGAGATCACCGAGTCGACCGCGCTGTTCGCCGCCGACGCCACGTTGCACGCGGTCTCCGAGGTGACCGACGCCGGGGTCACCCTGGCGCTGGACGACTTCGGCACCGGCTACTCGGCGATCACCGCGCTGCACCGGCTGCCGATCCACACGGTCAAGATCGACCGCTCGTTCGTCGCCGACGTGGTCACCGAGCCCTCGACCGCCGCGCTCGTGCAGGGCCTGGTGCAGCTGGGCCTCGGCATGGGCCTGCAGGTCATCGCCGAGGGCATCGAGGACCTCGACCAGGCCGACTGGCTGCGCGAGCACGGCTGCGAGATGGCCCAGGGCTACGCCTTCGGCCGGCCGGCGCCGCTGCCCACCACCGTGCCGAGCACCGGGGACGTCGACCTGACCGGCACCCTGCCGCCCGGCGAGGTCACCGTGCAGGACGTGCTGGCCGGCGAGGTCCTCGTCACGTCCGGGTTGCCGCCCGTCCCCGCCCCCGACCCGCCGGCCACCCGGGCGATGTCGGTCGACGAGCCGGCCGGTGAGGGCCTGCCGACCGAGGACCTCCGACCCGACCAGCCCTAGTCAGCCCCGCGGCAGCGCCAGCGGCACCGGGCGCTTGGCGGCGCGGCCGTCCCCCGAGGACCGGCCGCGCAGCCGGCGGCCGATCCACGGGGCGACGAAGCCGCGCACCCACGCGGCCTCCTCGGCCAGGGCGGCCCGCAGCGCGCGCGGCGGCTGCGGCGGCAGCGGGGTGCGCCAGTCGTCGTCCACCCGCAGGCCCAGGGCGGTGGCCGCGGCCAGCGCCGTCCGCCGGTGGCCCTCGGCGGTGAGGTGGATGCGGTCGCTGTCCCACATCCGCCAGTCCTGGATCCAGCCCGCGCCCCACTGGTCGAGGACGACGGCGCCGTGCCGGGCCGCGATCGACCACAGCGAGGTGTTGAACACCGCGACCCGCCCGCGGGTGCGGCGCAGGATCGGGGTCTGCCGCGGGTCCACCCCGGTCGCCAGCAGCACGTCGGCGCCGGTGGCGCGGAAGCGGGCGACGGCGTCCTCCAGGTCGGCGGCCAGCCGGTCGGGGTCGGCGCCGGGGCGCAGCAGGTCGTTGCCGCCCGCGACCAGGCTCACCAGGTCCGGCCCCGCCGACAGCGCGACCGGCACCTGCTCGGCGAGCACCTGGGCGAGCAGCCGGCCGCGGACGGCCAGGTTGGCGTACTCCAGCTCGCCGTCGGCGGCGGCCGCGAGGTGCTCGGCCAGCCGGTCGGCCCAGCCGCGGTACTCCCCCGTGCGCTGCGGATCGGCGTCGGCCAGCCCCTCGGTGAAGGAGTCGCCGAGGGCGACGTAGCGGCGCCAGGTGGTGCGGGAGGGTCCGAGCTGCACACCCCCCACTCCAGCACGGTGACCGACTGCACACCCCACCCGACCGGGACGGCGCCGCACCCGCCGCCCTGGAGGAGGACCACCCTGCCCCCCACCACTCGTGAGAGGACCCCGTCCTCCCCGCCCCTCGCAGGCTCGGGGCGGGTTCCTGGACGGGGCCAGGCGGGACCCTGCAGAGTGGCCGGCGTGCGGACGACGGGCAGCAGGGAGGTCTACCGCAACCCGTGGATCCGGGTGCGGGAGGACGCGGTCGAGCGCGCCGACGGCAGCGCCGGGGTCTACGGCGTGGTGGAGAAGCCGCACTTCGCGCTGGTGCTGCCGTACGAGGGCGACGGCTTCTGGCTGGTCGAGCAGTACCGGTACCCCGTCGGGCGGCGCGCGTGGGAGTTCCCGCAGGGCACCTGGACGGCGGGGTCGGGCGGCACGCCTGCGGAGCTGGCCCGCGCCGAGCTCGCCGAGGAGACCGGCCTGCGCGCCGGGTCGCTGCGCCACCTCGGGCGCCTGGACCTCGCGCCGGGGCTGTCGACGCAGGAGTTCGACGTCTGGCTGGCCACCGACCTGACCCCGGGGCCGACCGCGCGCGAGGCCACCGAGGCCGACATGCAGCAGGCGTTCGTGACCGAGGCGGAGCTGCGGGCGATGGTGCGCGAGGGCCGGTTCACCGACGGGCCGAGCCTGGCCGCCTACGGCCTGCTGCTGCTGGACCGCACCTGAATAAGGACCCCGTCCTCCCCACCCTTCGCGAGCTCAGGGCGGGGCCCGGGACGAGGCCGCCCGTCCTCGGCACGACGGATACGGCCTGGCCGGTCACGACTCCTCCGCGGCATCGAGGCGCCGGCGGACGTCGTCGGGCAGCAGCTCGGCCAGCTCGTGCGGCAGCACCGGCAGGTCCACCAGCGACAGCTTGACCCGGCTGCGGGCGGCGGCCCGGGAGCCCTCGATGCGCACCAGCCGCCCGGCGTCCGGGCGCAGCGACACCTCCAGCACGGTGCCGGGCCCCAGCGCCCCGCTGAGGACGCCGTCGAGCTCGACGGCGGGGTGCCCGGCGGTGAGCTCGAGGGTCAGCGTCTCGGCCGGCCCGAGCACCAGGCTCCGGGCGATGCCGCTGACCGGCGCCGAGGGCGTGACCAGCACCCCGGCCACCGACGGGCTGACCACCGGGCCGCCGGCGGCGTAGCTGTAGGCGGTGGACCCCATCGGGCTGGCCATGATGAGCGCGTCGCAGCGGTAGTGGCCGTAGGGCTGCCCGGCGACCGACAGCGTGGCCTCCACCATCCCGGCGCCGGGGACCCGTGCCAGGACGACGTCGTTGAACGCGACGTCCTCGAGCTCGCCGGACCGCAGCACCAGGCAGGGCCGCGACTCGGTGCTCAGCCGGCCCGTGGCCAGGGCCTCCAGCGCGGCGTCCAGCTCGGGGCCCTCGACCTCGGCGAGGAAGCCCAGCCGGCCGAGGTTGACGCCGAGCACCGGCACCGGCCGGTCGACCACCGACCGCATCGCGCCCAGCAGCGTGCCGTCGCCGCCGAGCGCGATCAGCCCGTCGCAGGACTCGGCCAGCTCCTGCGGCGACAGCGGGGTCACCCCGGTGACGTCCAGCCGGGCGACGTCCTCGGTCGCGGCGGCCAGCTCGGCCCCGTGGCCCGCGGTCCAGGCGGCGACGCGGGCGATGACGGCCGAGACGTCGCGCCGCGGGTGCACCACCAGGCCGATGCGCGGTGTCGTCATCCCCGGTCCGTCCCGGGCAGCCGCGGCTCCACCCGGCCCATCGTGCGGCAGTCGACCGCGGCGTGCCACCGCCCGCGCTCGCCGGAACGGCCTCGCGGATGGTGGCCGTCATCACACTGAAAGTAACTGCAGCGCCGGACCCCTGGACCTCTACCACCCCCGTGTGGCCGATGTGTGACGCCCGTCCTAACGTCCGGTCTCGCGAGGCTGAGTCGAGGCCGGGTCCGCAGACACCCCGGCCACCTGCAGCAGGAACGGACAGGAGGCCGGAGTGCCCGTCGTCCCGATGAAGGAGCTCCTCGACCGGGCGCTGGCCGACCGGTACGGGGTCGCCGCCTTCAACGTCCTCAACGACCTCACGATCGAGGCCGTGCTGGCCGCGGCGGTCGAGGAGCGGGCCCCGGTCATCCTGCAGACCTCGGTCAAGACGGTCCGCCAGTACGGCCGCGACCAGCTCTTCGGCATCTTCACGGCGCTGGCCCGGGACGTGCCGGTGCCGGTCACGCTGCACCTCGACCACTGCCCCGACCGGTCGGTGATCAGCGACTGCCTGGCCGGCGGGTGGAACTCGGTGCTCTTCGACGCCCACGAGCTCGACGTCGCGGAGAACCTGCGCCAGACGCAGGAGGTCGTCGCCGAGGCACGCCGCACCGGCGCACACGTCGAGGGCGAGATCGAGGGCATCCAGGGCGTCGAGGACGACATCGGCTCCGACGAGGCCTCGGTCCTGCAGAGCCTCGAGGTCGCCGTGGACTTCATCGAGCGGACCGGGGTCGACTGCTTCGCCCCCGCCATCGGCAACGCCCACGGCCAGTACACGTCGGCGCCGAAGCTGGACCACCAGCGGGTCACCGACCTCGTCGAGGCCACCGGGGTGCCCATGGCGCTGCACGGCGGCACCGGCCTGGCCGACGAGCAGTTCACCGACCTCATCTCCCGTGGCTGCGCCAAGGTCAACATCTCCACCGCGCTCAAGGAGGCCTACATGAAGGCCGGCCTCGAGCACCTGCGCGAGGCCGAGGCCAAGGACAAGTGGGACCCGCCCTCGCTGTTCCGCCACCAGCGCGCCGCGGTGGTGGAGATGGCCCGCTCCCACATCCGGCTCTTCGGCGGCTCGGGGCGTGCCTGGTGACCGCGCTGGTCTTCGACTGCGACGGGGTCCTCGCCGACACCGAGCGGTACGGGCACCTGCCCGCCTTCAACGCGACCTTCGAGCACTTCGGCCTGCCGGTGCGCTGGAGCGAGGAGGACTACGCCGGGAAGCTGCGCATCGGCGGCGGCAAGGAGCGGATGGCCAGC
>DASQNB010000273.1:0-2222 GCA_035645175.1 Geodermatophilus sp. | reverse complement strand
GTGGTGACCCGCGGGGCGTACGGGCTCATCTCGTCCGGGCCGTCGATGGCCTCGCCCATGACGTCGAGGATGTGCAGCCGGGCCGCGCGGGCCTGGGTCAGCGCACCGGCGAGGACGTCGGAGGGGATGCCGTCGAGCTTCGTGTCCAACTGCAGCGCCGTGACGAAGTCCTTGGTGCCGGCGACCTTGAAGTCCATGTCACCGAACGCGTCCTCGGCGCCGAGGATGTCGGTCAGCGCGACGTACTCGGTCTTCCCGTCGACCTCGTCGGACACCAGGCCCATGGCGATGCCGGCGACCGGCGCCTTCAGCGGCACCCCGGCGTTGAGCAGGGCCAGCGTCGAGGCGCAGACCGAGCCCATGGACGTCGAGCCGTTGGAGCCCAGCGCCTCGGACACCTGCCGGATCGCGTAGGGGAACTCCTCGCGGTCGGGCAGCACCGGGACCAGGGCCCGCTCGGCCAGCGCGCCGTGGCCGATCTCCCGGCGCTTGGGCGAGCCGACGCGGCCGGTCTCACCGGTCGAGTACGGCGGGAAGTTGTAGTTGTGCATGTAGCGCTTGCGGTTCACCGGCGAGAGCGTGTCCAGCTGCTGCTCCATGCGGAGCATGTTCAGCGTGGTGACACCCAGGATCTGGGTCTCGCCGCGCTCGAACAGCGCCGAGCCGTGCACCCGCGGGATGACCTCGACCTCGGCCGACAGCGGCCGGATGTCGGTCAGGCCACGGCCGTCGATGCGGACCTTGTCGCGCAGGATGCGCTGCCGGACGACCTTCTTGGTCACCGCGCGGAAGGCGGCGGAGACCTCCTTCTCACGGCCCTCGAACTGGCCGGCCAGCGCGGCCTTGACCTCGTCCTTGAGCTCGTCGGTGGCGGTCTCCCGCTCCTGCTTGCCGGCGATGGCCTGCACCTCGGCGAGCCGGGCGGCGGCCTGCGCCTCGACGGCGGCGTAGACGTCGTCCTGGTAGTCCAGGAAGCGCGGGAAGTCCGCGACCGGCTTGGCGGCCTTCTCGGCCAGCGCGCTCTGCGCCTCGCACAGCGCCCGGATGAAGGGCTTCGCGGCCTCGAGGCCCTGGGCGACGACCTCCTCGGTGGGCGCGGTGGCGCCGCCGGCGACCAGCTCGATCGTCTTCTCGGTGGCCTCGGCCTCGACCATCATGATCGCGACGTCGCCGTCCGGGAGCAGGCGGCCGGCCACGACCATGTCGAAGACGGCGTCCTCGAGCTCGGCATGGGTCGGGAAGCCCACCCACTGGCCGTTGACCAGCGCGACACGGGTGCCCCCGACCGGGCCGGAGAACGGCAGGCCCGACAGCTGGGTCGAGGCGGAGGCGCCGTTGATGGCCAGCACGTCGTAGAGGTGGTCGGGGTCCAGCGCCAGGACGGTGATGACCACCTGGACCTCGTTGCGCAGACCCTTGGCGAAGGTCGGGCGCAGCGGGCGGTCGATCAGCCGGCAGGTGAGGATCGCGTCCTCGGACGGCCGGCCCTCGCGGCGGAAGAACGAACCGGGGATGCGCCCGGCGGCGTACATGCGCTCCTCGACGTCGACCGTCAGCGGGAAGAAGTCGAAGTGCTCCTTCGGCTGGCGGCCGGCCGTGGTGGCCGACAGGAGCATGGTGTCGCCCGTGGTGACGACGACGGAGCCGGCGGCCTGCCGGGCCAGCCGGCCGGTCTCGAAGGTGACCGTGCGGCTGCCGAAGCTGCCGTTGTCGATGACCGCGGTGGCGGTGGTGACCCCGTCCTCGGGGTCGAACTCCGCAGCGGGGGTGTTCTGGGTGGTGGGTGCGGACACGGTGTCCTCTTCCTACGTCGCATGCGGCGACGTCCTCTTCGTGGCCTTCGCGCCTGACTGCGCCCGGGTGACCGGTCTTCGATCGAAGCCCGCGGGATGACGTTCCCCCTCGCGGAGGAGGGCATGCCCGGGGGCCACCACCGAGGACCGACCAGCGCCAGGGTGCGGCGCGAGGCCCTGGGTCCCGCGCGGCGGGTGCCGCACGAGAGAGGGGACCGTCCCGGCCGGGACGGTCCCCTCTGTTCACCGGCGCAGGCCGAGCCGCTCGATGAGCGACCGGTACCGACCGATGTCGGTCTTGGCCAGGTAGTTCAGCAGCCGGCGACGACGACCGACCAGCAGGAGCAGCCCCCGCCGGCTGTGGTGGTCGTGCTTGTGCTGCTTGAGGTGCTCGGTCAGGTCGCTGATCCGGCGGGTCAGCATCGCGAC
>DASQNB010000272.1:0-2989 GCA_035645175.1 Geodermatophilus sp. | reverse complement strand
TTCGGCTGGGGTGACCCGGGCGCGGCGTTCACCGCGATCACCCAGATCGGCACCGAGGCCGCGGTGCTGCTCTACTTCCGCCGCGACATCGGCCGCATCATCAGCGCCTGGGCGCGCTCGCTCGGCAACCGCGAGCTGCGCAGCGACCCCGACGCCCGGATGGGCTGGCTGATCATCGCCGGCACCATCCCGATCGGGGTCCTCGGGCTGCTGTTCCAGGACCGCATCGAGACCACCTTCCGCGACCTGCGCATCGTCGCCATCGCGCTGGTCGCCTTCTCCCTGGTCCTCTACTGGGCCGACCGGGTGGGCACCAGGAAGCGCGAACTGGACCAGCTGACCGTCGGGCACGGCATCGCCTTCGGGTTCGCCCAGGCCATGGCACTGGTCCCCGGCGTCTCCCGCTCCGGCGGCACGATCACCATGGGCCTGTTCCTCGGCTACTCGCGGGCCGCCGCGGCCCGGTACTCGTTCCTGCTCGCCGTCCCCGCCGTCCTGGCGTCGGGCTTCTTCCAGGTCTACGAGGCGCTGACCGGCGGCGTGGCGGGGGAGTCGGTCGCCTGGGGGCCCACGATCCTGGCCACGGTGCTCGCCTTCGGCGTCGGGCTGGTCGTGATCGCCTGGCTGCTGCGCTACCTCGACCGCGGCAGCTTCACGCCGTTCGTCGTCTACCGGGTGGTGCTGGGCCTGCTCGTGCTCGCCCTCGTCGGCGCCGGGGTCCTCGCCCCCCAGTGACCCGGCGGCCGGGGAACCACCCGTCGGGCCGCGAGTCGATCATGGGCTTGTTGCACGCGGCCGCGCTCGGCACGGCGTGTCCCCCGGCAACAACCCCATGATCAACGCGGGGGCGGCGAGCTGCGGACGACGTGGTCGCGGACCGCCGCCGCGATCTCCCCGGCGTCCAGCAGGGGCACCGTGTGGTGGGTGGCCGCCGGGAGCACCCCGACGGTGCCGTCCGGCAGCAGGGACCGCGCACTGCGCGCCACCCGGGACGGATCGTGCGCCCGGCTGCGCCCGGCGACGAGTACGAGGGTGGGCGTGGTCAGCCGGGCCAGCTGTGCCCGGGGAGGGCGGCGCGTCGGGACGATCGGTGTGGCGTCGAACTCGGTCGAGCCCCGGACGGCGAGCTCCAGCCAGGCCGGGTCGAGGGCACGTCCCCGGGTCTCCCAGGCGAAGAACCGCCGCACGCGGGCCGGCGTGGGGCGCGCCAGGTGCGGCACGGCGTGCAGCAGGTAGCGCGGGCTGAAGCCGGCGAAGCACGCCGTCGGGTCGAGGAGCGACAGCGAGGCCGCGCCGGGCCTCCCCGCGAGTGCGGCGGAGAGGGCCAGGTGCGCGCCGGCCGAGTGACCCAGCAGGTGCACCGGCCCGACGTCGAGCCCTCCGACCAGTTCGGCCAGCCACGCGGTCTGGTCCGCCGTCGTCCGGAAGGGGCGGCTGCTGGTGCTCCGGCCCGGGCTGCCGGGCTGGTCCGGGGCGAACACCCGGAACGGACCGGCGAGCTCCCGGGCCACGTCCGCCCAGGCGGTCGCCGTCGCGCCGCCGCCGTGCAGCGCCACGATCGGGGCGGCTCCGGCCGGGCCGGCCGCCAGCACGTGCGTGCGTCCCCAGGACGTCGGGACGTCGAGCTGACAGGTACCGGCCGGCCACCGCGCCGCCGCGGCGGCGTAGGCCTCGGCGAAGTCCATGCCGGGAGGATAGCTAGCCTGTCTAGTCACTCGACGGGCTAGGATCCTGCACGTGACCGAGCGGCAGGCACCGGCCACCGTGCACCGGCTGCGCGCCCTGACCCTGCTGCTGGACGCTGCGGGTGCGGACTTCGCCACGCGCAACGGGCTCACCGCCACCGACGTCCGCGCGCTGGTCTGCCTGCTGGACCGGGAGCGGGCCGGCGTCCCCGCCAGCCCGACCTGGCTGGCCGGCCAGCTGCGCGTGACCACCGCCTCGGTCACCGCGCTGCTGGACCGGCTGGAACGGGCCGGGCACGTGCGCCGCCTCCCGCGGACCGACGACCGCCGCCGGGTCGACGTCCTCGTGCAGGACTCGGCCAAGGAGCTGGGCTGGGCCTTCTTCGGCCCGCTGATCGACGCCGCGGCCGGCGTCCTCGACCGGCGCACCGCCGCCGAGCGGGCGGTGATCGACGCCTTCCTCGACGACATGGCCGCCGCCGTCCAGGCGCTGGACAGCTCCGCTACCGGCCAGGGGAGCTGAGGTCGGCCCTCCTGCAGGATCCCACCGCGAGCTCGCGAGCGGTGGGAGGCAGCGGAAGGACCCCGTCCTCCCCACCCTTCGCAGGCTCACGGCGGGGCCCGGGACGGGGCCTCTCTAGGCTCGGACGTCGTGACCACCGTTCTCCTCCTGCGGCACGGCCGGACGACGGCCAACGCCGGCGGCGTCCTGGCCGGCTGGACCCCGGGTGTGCAGCTCGACGAGACCGGCGCCGGGCAGGCGCGGACGGTGGGGGAGCGGCTCGCGCCGGTGCCCCTCGCCGCCGTCGTGAGCAGCCCCCTGGAGCGCTGCCGGCAGACCGCCGCCGCCGTCCTGGCGGGGCGGGACCTCGAGCTGGCCACCGACGACCGGCTCGGCGAGGCCCGCTACGGCGACTGGACCAACCGGCCGCTCAAGGAGCTGGTCAAGGAGCCGCTGTGGAAGGTCGTGCAGCAGCACCCCTCGGCCGCGGTCTTCCCCGGCCCGGAGGGGGAGGGGCTGGCGCAGACCCAGGCCCGCGCGGTCGCCGCCGTCCGTGAGTGGAACACCCGCCTGGGCCCGGACGCGGTCTGGCTGGCCTGCAGCCACGGCGACGTGATCAAGGCGATCCTGGCCGACGCCCTCGGGCTGCACCTGGACCAGTTCCAGCGGATCGTCGTCGACCCCGCCTCGGTGTCGGTGGTCACCTACACCGACACCCGGCCGTTCGTGGTGCGGATGAACGACACCGGCGGGGACGTCGCCGCACTCGTCCCGCCGAAGAAGAAGGGCCGGCGGCGCCGCA
>DASQNB010000271.1:0-7571 GCA_035645175.1 Geodermatophilus sp. | reverse complement strand
CACTTCCTGCCCCCGCTGGTGGGATCGGCGGTCCGGCCGAAGCGCAGCTCCCCCTCCGTCTCCGGGCGACCGTCGACCACCGGCTCGGTCCCCAGCGTGGCGACCGCGGGCGCCTCGGTGCCGTACCGCGCGACCAGCCGGACCGGCGCCTCGACCCGGTCCAGCGCGACCCGCGGCGCCGCCCCCGACCAGGGGCAGCCGGGCGGTGCACGAGCGCGGTGCGCTGCGGCCGAGCCGGGCGACCACCGCGTCCACGGCCTCCTCGCCCATCGCCCGGTAGGTGGTCAGCTTGCCGCCGACGACGGACAGGACCGGTCCGTGCCACCGCAGCAGGTGCCGGCGTGAGAGGTCGGCGGTCGCGTCGCCGGGGCCGGTGCCGGCCGAGGCGGGCAGCACCAGCGGCCGCAGCCCGGCGTGGCTGCCGACGACGTCCGCGCGGGTCAGCGGGTCGGCCAGCACCCGGTTGACCGTGTCCAGCAGCTGCGCCACCTCGGCGTCGGAGGGCACTGGGTCGTCGTCGGGCACCGGCCCGGGCACCGGCTCGTCGGTCAGCCCGAGGTGCACCAGCCCGCCGGGCTGCGGCAGCGCGAAGACGTAGCGCGCGCGACCCGGGCAGCGGCACGGTCAGCGCCGCCGACGGCGACCCGAGCCGCGCGGCCGGCACGACCAGGTGCGACCCGCGGGACGGCGAGAGGCGGATCCCGGGCGTCAGCCGCTGCGCCCACACCCCGGTGGCGTTGACGACCACCCGCGCGCGCAGCGTCAGCGCTCCCCCGCCGACGAGGCCGTCGTCGAGCTCGACGTGCACGTCGGCGCCGTCCACCGCGCGGACCGCCGCCCCGGTCACCACCCGCGCCCCGCACGCGGCCGCCGTCCGCGCGAGGGCGACCACCAGCCGGGCGTCGTCGGTCAGCTGCCCGTCCCAGAAGACGACCCCGCCGCGCCGGCCCGCACACCCGGCGTCGCCCGGGCCACCTCGGCGGCGTCCACCCGCCGGGTCGCCGGCAGCGTGCGCCGGCCACCGGGCACCGAGGCGCGGACGGCGTCCCCGAGCCGACCGCCCACCCCGGCCAGCGCGGTTCCGCACCGGCCCGCGGCGTCGGGCACGAGGAAGGCCAGCGGACGCACCAGGTGCGGTGCGGTCGCGCCCATGAGGACGGCGCGCTCGCGGGCGCTCTGCCGCGCCAGCCCCAGCTCGCCGTGGGCCAGGTAGCGCAGCCCGCCGTGCACCAGCTTGGACGACCACCGGCTGGTGCCCGCGGCGAGGTCGGCGCGCTCCAGCAGCACGACCGGCAGCCCGCGGGTGGCCGCCTCGAGGGCCACGCCGGCGCCGGTCACCCCGCCCCCGACGACCACCACGTCGACCTCGGCTCCGGCGACGGCGTCGAGGTCCGTGGCCCGCCGGGCCGGGGAGAGAGCGGCGGGTCCGGGGCCGGGCACCGGCAGACTGTAGCCGTGCCCGAGCAGCCCGAACTGACGATCCAGGGCTGGGGTCCCGCCGCCGGCCCCCGCGACGCGACGGGACCCCGCGGGGCCGACGGCGGCGGCTCCGACACGGTGCGGCCGGCCGCCTCCCCCGACCTCGCCGCGGTGCTGCCCCGGGCCGCCCGCCGGCACCTGTCCCGCGAGCTGGGCTGGAGGCCGCGGCACACCCCGCCGGTGCCGGTCGCCGACATCCGGCTGGCCCCCTCGCGACTGGCCGAGGAGTGCCGGGCGCGGCTGGTCGGGCTGCTGGGTGAGGAGCACGTCCGCACCGACCGGGAGGCGCGGCTGCGGCACGCCGGCGGCAAGAGCTACCTGGACCTGCTGCGCCGGCGGGCGGGCGACGCCTCCGAGGCGCCGGACGCCGTCGTCCGGCCGGGCAGCACCGAGGAGACCGCCGCCCTGCTGGCGCTGTGCAGCGAGCTGGGCGTGGTCGCGGTGCCCTTCGGCGGCGGGACGAGCGTCGTCGGCGGGCTGTCCGGCGTCGACGCCGACGACCGGCCCTCGATCTCGGTCGACCTGGGCCGGCTGGCCTCGGTGCACGCGCTCGACGTCGCGTCGTCCCTGGTGACGGTCGGGCCGGGGATGCGTGGGCCGGCGCTGGAGGAGCACCTCGGGCGGCACGGACTGACCCTCGGTCACCTGCCGCAGAGCTGGGAGTTCGCCACCATGGGCGGCTACGCGGCCACCCGCTCGGCGGGGCAGGCCTCCACCGGCGTCGGCCGCTTCGACGACCTGGTCGCCGGGCTGACGCTGGCCACGCCGTCCGGGGTGCTGGCGCTGGGCTCGCCGCCGGCGTCGGCCGCCGGCCCCGACCTGCTCGGCCTGGCGCTGGGCTCGGAGGGCGCGCTGGGCGTCATCACCGAGCTGACGCTGCGGGTGCGGCCCCAGCCGCAGGAGCAGCAGTACGAGGGCTGGTCGTTCCGGAGCTGGAACGCGGGGCTGGCCGGGCTGCAGCGGCTGGCCCGCCACGACCTGCTGCCCGACGTCGTCCGGCTGTCCGACCCCGACGAGACGCGGGCCAACCTGCTGAACGCCTCGAACACCGGCGCGTCGCTGCTGCGCGGCTCGCTGCGGCTGCGGCGCCGCGCGCGGGGCTGCCTGCTCGTCGTCGGCTGGGAGGGGCTGCCGGCGACGGTGCGGGCGCGCCGCCGGGCGGCGGCCTCGGTGCTGCGCGGGGCCGGGGCGGTGCGGCTCGGTCGGCGCGTCGGGGAGGCGTGGCGGCGGCACCGGTTCGCCGCGCCCTACACCCGCGACAGCCTGCTGGACGCCGGGCTCCTGGTCGAGACGCTGGAGACGGCGGCCACCTGGACCGCGCTGCCCACCGTCTACGACGCCGTCCGCGGGGCGCTGCGCGAGGCGCTGGGCCGACGCGGGAAGGAGCCGCTGGTGATGAGTCACGTCTCGCACGGCTACGCCACCGGCGCCTCGCTGTACGTCACCGTGCTCGCCGACCGGGACGACGACCTGCCGATCCAGCAGTGGCTCACCGCCAAGCGGGCGGCGACCGACGCGCTGCTGGCGGCCGGCGGGACGCTCACCCACCACCACGCCGTCGGCGCCGACCACCGCCCCTGGCTGGAGCGCGAGATCGGCCCGCTCGGCGTCGACGTGCTGCGGGCGGTCAAGCAGCGGCTGGACCCGCGGGGTGTCTGCAACCCCGGCGTCCTGCTCCCCGAATAGGCGCGTTCAGGGCAGCTGGACCGTCGTCGCCACCCGGGCCAGGCTCGGCCGCGGCGGCACCGAGCCGAAGCCGAAGGTGACCGGCGGGCGGACCGGCGCCAGCGCGCCCAGCGGGGCGCCGTCCCAGGACGCGTCCAGCGACGTGACCCCGTGCAGGTCCTGCACGCCGTACCACTCGGTGCGGCCACCGCCCGCCGACCCGGTGGTCCGCAGCCCGGTCAGCAGCCGCGCCGGCCGGTCCAGCAGGCCGACCCACGCCGGGGTGCGGGCCAGTGGCGGCGGGACGCCGCGCAGCAGCCACCCCAGCGGCGGACGGCGGCCGATCCGGGCCCGCAGCCGCAAGGGGCCGGCATCCACCTGCCAGGTGCGGGGGTCCGGCCGGTGCACCGTCACCGGGACCAGCCCGACCTCGTCGAAGGTGTACGTGCCGGCGATGAAGTCCGCGGCCTCCTGCGACGGGGCGAGCAGTACGCGGGGGCCGCCCGGCCGCTCGACCATGACGTCGGACAGCGGCCCGAGCGGGGACCGCGGCCAGTGCCCGACGACGAGGCGGGTCCCCGACGCGGTGCCGACCCCGAGGATCCAGCCGTCGAACCGCAGCCGCCGGGCCATCCGGTCAGAGGGTGGTGGCGCGGCCGCCGTCGACCGGGATGACCGCGCCGGTGACGTAGGCGCCGGCCCGGCTGGCCAGGTAGACCGCGACGCCGGCCATGTCGTCGGGCCGGCCGATGCGGCCCAGCGGGGACGACGCGGCGATCTCGTCCCCGCGGGCGGCCAGCGTGGCGGCCATCATCTTGGACTCGAAGGGCCCCGGGGCGACGGCGTTGACGGTGATCCGCCTCGGCCCGAGCTCCTTGGCCAGCACGCGGGTCAGGTGGTGCACGCCGGCCTTGCTCGCCGAGTACGAGTAGGTGGGCAGGGACGGCGCGTGCAGCCCGTCGATGCTGCCGACGTTGACCACGCGGGCCGGGTCGTCGTCGGTGCCCGCGGCCTCCAGCAGCGGGAGGAACGCCCGGGTGAGGAAGAACGGCGCCTTG
This sequence comes from Geodermatophilus sp., assembly GCA_035645175.1. Lineage (GTDB taxonomy): Bacteria > Actinomycetota > Actinomycetes > Mycobacteriales > Geodermatophilaceae > Geodermatophilus. The sequence continues at coordinate 3,369 of DASQNB010000271.1, read as the reverse complement.
AGGTTGAGGTCGAGCACCTTGTCCCAGGCCGCGGCGGGGAACTCGGCCAGCGGCGCGCCCCAGGTCGCGCCGGCGTTGTTGACCAGCACGTGCAGCCGCTCCTCGCGGCGGCCGACCTCCGCGGCCAGCCGCAGGCACTCGGCCTCGGTGGAGACGTCGGCGGGGATCGACTCCACCCGCCCGAACGGCGACAGCTCGGCGACCGCCGCCTCGCCGGCCTCGGGCTTGCGGGAGCTGACGTAGACCGACGCGCCGGCCTGCAGCAGCCCGCGGGCCATCATCAGGCCGATGCCGCGGGTGCCGCCGGTGACCACGGCCACCTTCCCGGTCAGGTCGAACAGGTCCACGCACGGCCTCCCAGGCGTCGAGGGGACGTCGTCGTCCCCCGGCCGGGGCACCCTACCCAGGGTCCGGAGGGCGCCCGGGAGGCCACCTGTGCCAGCCTCGGCCCATGAGCGCACCCACCGCCGAGCCCGCCGTCCTGGGCGCGACCAGCGAGGTCGGACCGCTGCGGACGGTCCTGCTGCACCGCCCCGGCGCCGAGCTGCGCCGGCTGACGCCGCGCAACAACGACCAGCTGCTCTTCGACGGTGTGCCGTGGGTGCGCCGGGCGCAGGAGGAGCACGACACCTTCGCCGCCGAGCTCACCGCGCGCGGCGTGGAGGTGCTGTACCTGGACCGGCTGCTGGCCGAGGTCCTCACCGACACCGCGGCCCGGGGCGAGCTGATCGCCGCCGCCGTCGACGACCCGCGGCTGGGCGGCACCCTCACGCGGACCGCGGCCGCGCACCTGGCCGACCTCTCCCCCGAGGACCTCGCCCGCGCGCTCATCACCGGGGTGGCGCACGACGAGCTGCCGGGTGCCCGGGGCCTGGCCTACGAGCTCATGGAGCGCGGGGACTTCGTCGTCCCCCCGCTGCCCAACCTGCTGTTCACCCGCGACTCGTCGGTGTGGGTGGGCGACCAGGTGGCGGTGACCTCGCTGGCGATGCCGGCCCGGCACCGGGAGAGCACGATCACCGCGGCGATCTACGCCCACCACCCGCGCTTCGCGGGTGGTGGGCAGCTCTACGACGCCTCGCTGGAGCACCTCGAGGGTGGCGACGTGCTGCTGCTGGCGCCGGGGGTGGTGGCGGTCGGGGTCGGCGAGCGGACGACGCCCGGCGGCGCGGAGCGGCTGGCCCGCCGGGTGTTCGCCCGGGGGCTGGCGCACACGGTGCTCGTCGTCCCGATCGCGCAGCAGCGGGCGACGATGCACCTGGACACCATCGCCACGATGGTCGACGTCGACGCCCTGGTCATGTACCCCGCCGTCGCCGACTCGCTGGTGGCCTGGACGGTCACCGCCGACGTCGCACCGGACGACGACGACACCACCGACCTGGAGGTCCGCGGGCCCGCGCCGTTCGTCGAGGCCGCGGCCGCCGCGATGGGCATCGACCGGCTGCGGGTGATCGACACCGGCCTCGACCCGGTCACCGCCGAGCGCGAGCAGTGGGACGACGGCAACAACACCCTCGCGCTGGCCCCGCGGCTGGCCGTGGCCTACGAGCGCAACACCGTCACCAACGCCGCGCTCGAGGCAGCCGGTATCGAGGTGGTGCGGATCGCCGGCTCCGAGCTCGGCAGCGGCCGCGGCGGGCCGCGGTGCATGTCCTGCCCGGTCCGCCGCGACCCACTGTAGAAGGACCCCGTCCTCCCCACCCTTCACAAGCTCAGGGTGGGCCCCGGGACGGGGCCTACAGGCCCTGGGCCAGGCGGTGGTAGGCCGCGCCCCAGCGCAGCTCCTTCGCCAGCGAGCGGCGGGTGGTGTCGGCGTCGATGAGCACCAGCTCGGTCGCGAACACCTCGGCCAGGTCGGTGAGCTCGTCAGCGCCGATCGCGGTGGACAGCACCGTGTGGTGCGGGCCGCCCGCGGTCAGCCAGCCCTCGGTCGCCGTCTCGAAGTCCGGGCGGGGCTGCCACACCGCGTGGGCCACCGGCAGGTTCGGCAGCGGCTCGTCGGGGGGAACGACGTCGACCTCGTTGGCCACCCAGCGGAACCGGTCGCCCAGGTCGCACCAGCCGACGACGACGCCCTCGCCGGGGGCCGCGGTGAACACCAGCCGCGCCGGGTCCTCGCGGCCGCCGATCGACAGCGGGTGCACCTCGACCCGCGGCCGGTCGCCGGCGATGGTCGGGCAGACCTCGAGCATGTGGGCACCCAGGATCTTCGGCGTCCCGGTGAGGTCGTAGGTGTAGTCCTCCATGAAGGAGGTGCCGCCGGGGAGCCCGGCGGCGGCGACCTTGAGGGTCCGCAGCAGCGCCGCGGTCTTCCAGTCGCCCTCACCGCCGAAGCCGTAGCCGTCGGCCATCAGCCGCTGGACGGCGAGGCCGGGGAGCTGGCGCAGCCCGCCGAGGTCCTCGAAGTTCGTGGTGAACGCGGTGAAGCCGCCGTCCTCGAGGAAGCTGCGCAGCGCGGCCTCGATGCGGGCCTGGTAGCGCACCGCGTCGTGGGTGGGCCCGCCCGGCGCGGCGTCGTCGGCGAAGTCGTACAGGTCGCCGTACTCCTGCACCAGGGCGTCGACCGTCTTCTCCTCCACCGCCTCGACGACGGCGACCAGGTCGTTGACGCCCCAGGTGTTCACCGACATGCCGAAGCGGATCTCCGCCTCGACCTTGTCGCCCTCGGTCACCGCGACGTTGCGCATGTTGTCGCCGAAGCGGGCCAGCCGCAGCGACCGGGCAGCGGCCGCCGCCGTGGCCGCGCGCGCCCACGAGCCGACCCGCGAGCGCACCCGCGGGTTGGACACGTGACCGGCGACCGTCGTCCGCGGCATGCGCAGCCGGGTGAGGACGAACCCGTACTCCCGGTCGCCGTGCGCGGCCTGGTTGAGGTTCATGAAGTCCATGTCGATCGTCGCCCACGGCAGGGCGGCGTCGGCCTGGGTGTGCAGGTGCAGCAGCGGCTTGCGCAGCGCGTCCAGCCCGCTGATCCACATCTTCGCCGGGGAGAAGGTGTGCATCCAGGTGACGACGCCGACGCAGGCGGGGTCCTCGTTGGCCTCGCCCATCGCGCGCCGGATGGCGGCGGCATCGGTGAGCACCGGCTTCCACACCACCCGGACCGGGACCTCGGCGGCCTCGTCGAGCGCCGCGGCGACCCGCTGGGACTGCTCGGCGACCTGCTGGAGGGTCTCCTCCCCGTACAGCCCCTGGCTGCCGGTCAGGAACCACACCTCGTACCCCTGGAACGGGTCTGCGACCACGGTGGTACCTCTCCTCACTGTCCGTAGACGTTCTGGTAGCGCTCGTACAGCGAGTCGACGTCGGCCTGCGCGATGGGCAGGGGCTCGCCGAGCTGGCGGGACAGGTGCACCGTGCGGGCGA
>DASQNB010000270.1:0-11352 GCA_035645175.1 Geodermatophilus sp. | reverse complement strand
CTCGCGGTTGCGCACCATCTGCCGGGCGACGTCCCGTCGGGCGTCCTCGGCGCCGCGGCGCTCGTACTTGTTGATGGCGACGACGTCGGCGAAGTCGAGCATGTCGATCTTCTCCAGCTGCGACGCGGCGCCGAACTCCGGCGTCATCACGTACAGCGCGACGTCGCTGAAGGGCACGATGCCGGCGTCGCCCTGCCCGATGCCCGGCGTCTCCACGATCACGAGGTCGAACCCGGCGGCCTTGACCGCGCACAGCACGTCGTCCAGGTGCGCAGGCGTCTCCGCGCCGGCGCTGCGGGTGGCCAGCGAGCGGAAGAAGGTGTGCGAGCCCTCGCCGGTCTCCAGCGCGTTCATCCGGATCCGGTCGCCGAGCAGCGCCCCGCCGCCGCGTCGCCGGGTCGGGTCGATCGCCAGGACGGCGACCCGCAGCTTGTCCTCCTGGTCCAGCCGCAGCCGGCGCAGCAGCTCGTCGGTCAGCGAGGACTTGCCCGACCCGCCGGTGCCGGTGATGCCGAGGACCGGCACCGTCCGGCCCTCCGCCGCCTGGCGCACCCTGGTCGCCAGCTCCGGGTCGCGGCCGGACTCGAGCACGGTGATCGCGCGGGCCAGCGCGGCGGGGTCGCCGGTGAGCAGGGCGTCGACGTCCGGGCCGCTACCGGTCAGGTCGACGTCGCACTCGCGGATCAGCTCGTTGATCATCCCGGGCAGGCCGAGCCGCTGGCCGTCCTCGGGACTGAAGACGCGGACCCCCTTCTCGGCGAGGAGGGCGATCTCCTCGGGCACGATCACGCCGCCGCCCCCGCCGAACACCTTCACGTGCCCGGCGCCGGCCTCGGCCAGCCGCTCGACCAGGTAGCCGAAGTACTCGACGTGCCCGCCCTGGTAGGAGGAGATCGCCACCCCCTGCACGTCCTCCTCCAGCGCCGCCCGGACGACGCTGTCGACACTGCGGTCGTGCCCGAGGTGCACGACCTCGGCGCCCTGGCTCTGCAGCAGCCGGCGCATCACGTTGATCGCGGCGTCGTGGCCGTCGAACAGGCTGGCCGCGGTGACGAAGCGGACCGGGTGGGTGGGGACGTGCAGGTCGGACGGCATGCCGCTCCCGGAGGGTCGGACGCCGGCTCCGTCGCCCGCGCCGATTTAGTTGGACGTCCTAGTATCTCCCGCCAGGGGCGTGCTGTCCACGCCGCCGCCCGGACCGGAGCGCCCCGGGGCGCGAGCTCAGTGCGGAGGTGCGGGTGGTCCGCCGTCGAGGTCGTCGCCGAGGGACCGCTGGTACCACGTGACGTCGTGCCAACGGCCGAGCTTCCAGCCCACCCGGCGGTAGGTGCCGACCGGCTCGAAGCCCATCGCCGTGTGCAGGCCGACGCTGGCCTCGTTGGGCAGCGCGACACCGGCCAGGGCCATCCGGTAGCCCCGGGCGGCCAGCCGGTCGAACAGCGCGGTGTAGAGGGCGCGGCCGGCACCGGTGCGGCGCCGTCCGGGCTCGGTGTAGACGCTGACCGACGTCGACCAGCGGTAGCCAGGGCGGGCGTTGAAGGTGCTGCCGTAGGCGTACCCGGCGACCCGGCCGGCGTCCTCCAGGACCAGCCAGGCGTGCGTGGCGAGCGCGGCCTCGATGCGCCCGGCCATCTCCGCGGCCGTGGGCGGCTCGAGCTCGAAGGAGATGACGGTGTCGCGGACGTACGGGGCGTAGATCTCGGCGCAGCGCGCGGCGTCCGCGCACCGCGCGTCCCTGACCAGCCAACCGGTACCCACGTCGCCATCCAACCCGGTCACAGGTGGGCGGCGTGCACGTTGTCGATCGACCAGATGACCGACGTGTCCCCCGCATGGGCGGCGCGGAGGTCCCGGAAGTACTCGTGCAGCGCCCGCTCGTAGGGCAGGTCGCCGGCCAGCAGCTCCCGGGCCCCGGCGACCAGCCGGTCGAGGTCCTCCGCAGCGCGGGCCGTGCTCGGCGTCCGCGGGCCGTCGTCCCCGTCGACGACGATCACCGCCGGGTCGAACTGGCCGAAGGACGGGTAGCGCGCCACGTCGGGGAGTACGGACCGGAACGGCACGGCGTCGACCCAGCACCAGCGCCCGCCCGACAGCGCCAGCCACGGCGTGCCGACGGCGAGGGCGGCCATGCCGAAGCCGGAGTGCGGGGCGAGCAGGACGTCGCAGGCCTCGACCACGGCCAGCTGCTCGGCCAGGGGCACGTCGACGCAGTCCACCGGGCGGGCGCGGGAGGCCAGCAGCGCGTCGACGTCGTCCCGCCCCCAGGAGGTCGAGCTGCGCTCGTCGCGGGCCAGCCGGCCGAGCAGGACCGGCTGCAGGCCGGGGACGGCGTCGGTCAGCGCGTCGAGGACCAGCCGCCAGGAGGCGACGGAGGGGTACAGCGAGGGATCGCTCGACCCGGCCGGGAGGAGGGCGATCCGCGGCCTGTCGGCAGTGCCGGGCCGGCGGGCCGCGGCGGCGCGGGCGTCGTCGGGCAGGGCCAGCCGCACCTGCTGGTGCGGCAGGTAGCCGACGCGGTCGGCGCCGATGACCGACCGGCCCCGACGGACGCGCAGGTGCGCGTCGGAGGCGGCGTAGTGGTCGCGCATGCCCGGGAACAGGTCGAGCTGGAACGGCTGGTGACGGCGGGTGTCGTCGACCACCCAGTCCCAGTCGCGCGGGACGGCGGCCAGCCGCTCGCGGGCGGCCGGGTCGGGCTCCAGGAACGGCGCGTCGACGGGGTGCACCGCCTCGACGACCGGGCACCAGGTGGCCAGCTCGGTCGGCGTGGCGGCGTTGAGCAGGACCGACACCCGCCGGCCCGGGACGGCGGCCGCGTGTCCCACGCAGTACTGCAGCGCCTCGATCGCGTGGCCCAGCTGCTGGGCGTAGAAGAAGTCGACGAGCAGACGGTCGGTCATCCCCAGCAGCCTGACAGCGCCGGCAACCCGGTTCTCGCCGGTCAGCTGCGCTCGGTCGCCAGCCGGACACCGAAGCCGAGCAGCAGCGTGCCGGTGGCCGCGTCGAGCGCGCGGCGCACCGGGCGTCGGCCGAGCACGGCGCGGGCGCGGTGCATCCCGGCGACGAGCAGCAGCAGGTAGAGCAGTGACAGCACGGCGTGGGTGAGGCCGAGCAGCACCAGGACCGGGACACCGGCCCCCGGTCCGAGGAACTGCGGGAGCACGGCGAGGTAGAAGACCAGCACCTTCGGGTTGGTGATGTTGGAGAGGAAGCCCTGCCGCCAGCCGGTCAGCCGCTGCGGCGGCCGGACATCGGTGTCGCCGTGTCCCGCGGCGGGGTGGCGGCCGGCGGCCGCGGAGCGCAGCGCCTGCAGGCCGAGGTACACGAGGTACGCGACGCCGGCCCACCGGAGCGCCTCGAACAGCGGCTGCGAGCGGACGACGAGCGCTCCCAGCCCGGCCGCGGCGGCCAGGCCCTGGACGGCGGTGGAGCTGGCGATGCCGACCGCGGTCCACGCGCCTCGCGTGCGCCCGCCGGCCAGGGTATTCTGCGTGGTGACCGCGAAGTCCGGCCCGGGCACGAGGACCAGGGCGACGGCGAAGACGAGGAACGAGCCGTAGGTCGTCCACGTCACCCGGGCACGCTAGCCCGCGAGGGCGGGAGCGTTCAGCCGTTCCGACGGGCGGTCCCGCGGCGCGGCCGTAGCGTGGAGGCCGTGCTCTCCGGCCCCGGACCCCACCGCTCGTGCCGGTAGAGCCGTCGCCGCAGGACGCTCCGCCGGGGCGCCGGGCGTGGCTGCGGTTCGCCCTCCTCGGCCTGCTGCTCGTGGTCGCGACCGTGGTGGCGCTGACGGTGGACCGGCCCGGCGTCCCGGCGCTGCGGGGTTGGCTGGACGGCGCGGGGCCGCTCGGCTGGGCCGCCGTCGTGCTCGGGGTGTCCGGGGCGCTGATGACGCCGGTCCCGCGGACGGCCCTGTCGGTCCTCCTGGGCGCCGCGGCCGGGTTCCCCGCGGGGCTGGCGGTGGCGGTCGTCGCCGGCTGGCTCGGCGGGATGGGTGGGTTCGTCCTCGGCCGCCACCTGGGGCGCGACGCCGTCGCCCGTGTCGCCGGACGGCGGCTGGCCCGCGCCGACCGGCTGTTCCGGGACCGCGGCTTCCTCGCCGTCGTGCTCGCCCGGATGAGCCCGGTGCCGTTCTGGGTCGTCAGCTATGCCGCCGGCCTGTCGAGCATCCGCTGGCTTCCCGCCACGCTGGGCACCGTCGTCGGCGTGGTGCCGGGCGCGGTGCTGCACGTCGGCATCGGCGCCTCGGTCGTCAGCTGGTTCTGACCCCTCTTTCGGGTCATCGCGCACGTGCCGCGTGCACAGGACGTACGCCTGGTGTCACAATGGTGAACAGCAGGTGAACGAGAGGTGGCTGCCATGCGTGTCAATCCGTGTCCGCAGATTCGTTGGGTCCCCGTGGTGGACGGTGCTGGGCACCGGCACATGGAGATGCGCTGGACCGTCCCGTCGAAGCCGACCGCGCAGCCGACCCCGCCTCCCTCGACCCTCCGGGCCGCCTGACCCGGAGCGTCCCCGCCGGTGCGCCGCGCTCAGGTGTGCAGGACCGCCGCGCCGCCGAAGCGCCCGTGCGCGAGGTCGGACAGGGCCCGGGGGGCGTCGTCCATCGCATAGGGCACCGTCGTCGCCCGGACGCCGAGCCGGCCGGCCAGCTGCAGGAACTCCTCGCCGTCTCGCCGGGTGTTGGCCGTGACGCTGCGCAGCCGGCGCTCGCCGAAGAGCTCGCCGCCGTAGTCCAGCGCCGGGATGCGCGAGAGCCAGATGCCGGCGATGGCCAGGGTCGCGCCCCGGTCGAGCGCTCGTAGCGCGATCGGGACCAGCTCGCCCGCCGGAGCGAACAGGATCGCGCCGTCCAGCGGCTCGGGCGGCGCGTCGGTCACCGCACCCACCGAGTCCACGCCGAGCTCCTCGGCGAGCCGCCGGTTGTGCTCCCCCCGGGTGCGGACGTGCACGCGCAGCCCCTGGGCGACCGCGACCTGGGCGGTGAGGTGGGCGCTGCCGCCGAAGCCGTAGATGCCGAGACGGCCGGCGGGCGGGACGTCGGCGCAGCGCAGGGCCCGGTAGCCGATGATCCCGGCGCACAGCAGCGGCGCGGCCGGCTCGTCGTCCAGTCCGTCCGGGAGGGCGTAGGCGAAGGCCTCCTCGACGATGCAGGCGTCGGCGTAGCCGCCGTCGACGTCCCAGCCGGTGAAGACGGGATCGGTGCACAGGTTCTCCTCGCCACGCCGGCAGAACCGGCAGGTCCCGTCGGTCCGGCCCAGCCAGGGCACCCCGACCCGGTCACCGACGGCGAACCGCGCCGCTCCCGCACCGAGGGCCGAGACGCGGCCGACGACCTCGTGCCCGGGTGTCACCAGAGCCCGGCGCGGCGGCAGATCCCCCTCGGCCAGGTGCAGGTCGGTCCGGCAGACCCCGCAGCAGACGACGTCGACCCGCACCTGACCCGGTCCGGGCACCGGCTGCTCACGCTCGACCCGCCGCAGCGGCCCGGCGTCGACCGGCGCCGGTGCATCGACCACCCAGGCGCGCATCCCCCGCACCGAGCACGGCCGGCGGGTCAGACCCGGGCCGGGGTCGTGCCGTCCCGCTCGCACGGCGGCGCGCAGGCGAGGTGTCCCGGCACTCGGCGGTCGGCTGTCGGGCGGGTGTCGGACACGCGGCCCCCCGGTCTCGATCGGTGCGGCCACGCTGACACGGCACGGGAGGTCTCGCCCGGGTCGGAGGTCCCGGTCCCCCAGGCGCCTTCGTCCCCGCCGTGCCGCCCCCGGAGCCGCCGTCGCCTGGCGGCGAACGGACCGGCGGACAGGGACCAAGGACCCGTCCTGGACGCCGCGCCTCGGCCGACCCTGGATCATCAGCGCACGGACGTCGAACCAGGGAGGACGTGGTGGACGACGTCAAGCAGTGGACGGTGACCATCGACATCGACGAGCACGAGGGGCACACCCGCGCGGTCGCCCGGCTGCACGACCGGGACACGGAGCGACTGACCGGGGTCGGCCTCGCGCGTCTGGACCCGGCCGACCGGGACGTGCCCGAGATCGGCGACGAGATCGCCGCCGCACGGGCGCTCTCGGACCTGAGCCACCGGCTGCTCCAGACCGCCACCGAGGACGTCGAGCAGTCCACCGGCTTGCCGGCCCGTCTCCAGATGTGACGGCCGGTCGTCGGGACGCCGGGGCCGCGGCGTCCTGGAGTTCCTGGAGCCGTGACGCCTGACGGCAGCGGCGACCGGGGTGCGGCCGCGAGGGCGGTCGTGGCCCGACCGGAGGCCGCACCGCCTCTCGACGACGCGGCGACACCATTCGCCGGGGCGACGTCGGGGAACCGTCGACGGGGAGGAGGCCTCACCCCGGCCGGGTTCGGCGAGGCGGCCCGTCCGGCGGGCGGAGCACGAGCGTGCCGTCGACCGCCACGACCGGTGGGGCGAGGCCCGCGCTCACGCGGGTCAGGGTCCGTGCGAGCCATGCGGTGTCCGCCGGACCGGCGTGCTCCAGGCGCAGCCGCCTGGTCTGCAGGGGGACCATGCGCAGCTCGACGAGCCGGCCGGTGTCGGCCTCGATGCGTGCGAGGTGGAGCAACCGCAGGTCGGGGCGGTGGTGCTCGTGACCGCCGATGCCCTCGTAGTCGTCGACGAGGTCACCGCAGCCGTGGAGGACCAGGTGGCCGCGGTAGAGCTCGATCGCGCGGGGGTGGTGCGAGGAGTGCCCGTGCACCAGGTCGACCCCGGAGTCGATGAGCCGGTGGGCGAAGTCGACGTGTCGCCGCGGCACGTCGTCACCCCAGTTCGATCCCCAGTGGATCGACACGACGACGCGGTCGGACGGTGTCCGCACCCGGCGCACCGCGTCGGTCAGCGCGAGCGCGGCCCGGTCCGTGAGTTCCGTGAGGGCGACGCCCGGCCGGTCCGCAGCGGCTCCCCAGGCCGGGGGGATGCCGCTGGAGACGGTCCCCACCGCGAACACGAGGACACGCCGCCCGGCACCGACGGGTAGCACCGCCGGCCGGGCGGCCTCCGCCGCATCCCGCCCCGCGCCCACCGCGACCAGGCCGGCGCGCGCCAGGGCGTGCAGCGTCTCGACCAGGCCGCGGCGGCCGAAGTCGCCGACGTGGTTGTTCGCCAGCACACACGCGTCCGGCCGCGCCACGGACAGCGCCGGCAGGTTGGCCGGGTGCATCCGGTAGTGCACCCGTTTGCCCGGTGCGAAGTCCCCGCTGGTCGTGACGCTGGTCTCGAGGTTGACGATCCGGAGGTCCGGTGCCGTGTCGTCGAGGACCGCGAGGGCGACCCCCCACGGCCAGGCGGCGTCGACCGGCCGCGGCACCGGCCCGTTGACGCGCTCGGCCAGGTGGACGTAGTCGCGGGCGTCCCGGATGACCGGCTCGGCGAGCCGCGGGTCGCCGGGGTGGCGCAGGATCTGGTCCACCCCGCGGCCGAGCATCACGTCGCCGGCGAGGAACAACGAGAGCTGCCCGTCCACCGGTCCCTCCCCGCCCGTGGTCTGCGCCGCCGGAGCCGTCCGCCGAGTGTTCCTCCGACGGTCGGCGAGGACGAGGACCTGTCCCGCGGGAGCGCGCAGGCGTCGGGCCGGACGCGCGGGAGGGGTGGACGGCGCGGTCAGCCCAGCGCGAGCACCCGGACCAGCTGCCGGGCGGCGTCCCCGCCGTCGGTGATGGCGACGTCGAGGGCGCCGGACACGTCGAGGTCGTCGAGCAGGCGGTCGGCCACCGCACGGCTCGCCGTCGGCGACGAGCCGGGGCGGCCCGCGGCCGAGAACAGCGCGTCCAGCCGCGCGGACGCCCGCTCGAGCAGCTCGGCCCGGTACTCCCACGGCTGCGACCACGGCCGGTCGAGCACCAGCAGCCGCAGCACCGGTCCGCTGGTCACCCGCAGCAGGTCGGACACGAGGGTCAGGTTGCCGGTCGACTTGGCCATCCTGGCGCCGTCCTGGGACACCGACCCGACGTGCACCCGGCTGCGCGCGAACGGCGCGACACCCGACGCCGCCTCCGCCATCGCCGCCTGGTGCGCGTGGTGCGGGAACGCGAGGTCGGCGCCGCCCACCAGGACGTCGAGGCCGCGGCCCAGGGTCGCCGTCGCCATCGCCGCGCACTCCGCGTGCCAGCCCGGCCGCCCCCAGCCCCACGGCGAGGGCCAGGCGGGGTCGCGCTCGCCCGAGGGCCGCCACACCGGCACGTCGAACGGGTCCTCCCGCAGCGGGTCGTCCGGGTCGTCGCCGAACTCGGCGGCCAGCTCGCGCGCCCGCCCCGTGTCGAGCCCGGACGCGCCCACCACCCCGGCGCCGCGGGAGAACACGTGCCCGTCCAGCTCGTACGCCCGGCCGGCCCGCAGCAGCGCCGCGGCCAGCTGCTGCACGTGCGGGACGTGGTGCCGGGCGCGCGGCGCGTGCGTCGGCGGCCGGACGCCGAGGGCGCGCATGTCCTGCTCGAACGCGAACTCCTGGCTCAGCGCGAACTCGTCGTAGTGCCGGCCGCGGGCGTCGGCGGCCCGGGTCAGGACGTCGTCCACGTCGGTGACGTTGCGGCTGGTCACCACCTCGGCCCCGGCCAGCCGGAGCACCGACCCGAGGACGTCGGCCCACACGAACGTCGCCGCGTGCCCGAGGTGGGTCACGTCGTAGGGCGTGATGCCGCAGACGTACACGCGGGCGGGGCTGCCCACCGGCAGCGGCTGCCCGGCCAGTCGCAGGTCTGCGGTGCGGAGGTCGACCGGCTCGGCGACGCGGCCGGCGACGCCGACGATGCCGGATGAGGGCGGAGGGGGCGGGGCCATGCCGCCATCCTGCCGTCCTCGCCGCGGGGTCCGGCGACCCGCTGTGCGACCGTTCCCCCATGGTCGCCGTCCTCTCGATCCAGTCGCACGTCGCCTACGGCCACGTCGGCAACTCCTCCGCCGTCTTCCCGCTGCAGCGCCTGGGCATCGAGGTGTGGCCGGTGCACACCGTGCAGTTCTCCAACCACACCGGCTACGGGGAGTGGCGCGGGCGGGTGTTCGACGGCCCGGCGATCGAGGAGGTCGTGGACGGCATCGCCGAGCGCGGCGTGCTGGGCGGCTGCGACGCCGTCCTCTCGGGCTACCTCGGCTCGGCCGACATCGGGCACGCCGTCGTGCAGACCGTGCAGCGGGTGCGGCAGGCCAACCCGGCGGCGGTGTACTGCTGCGACCCGGTCATCGGCGACGTCGGCCGCGGCGTCTTCGTCCGCCCCGGCATCCCCGAGTTCATGCGCGAGGTCGCCGTCCCCGCCGCCGACCTGGTCACCCCCAACCACTTCGAGCTGGACTCCCTCGCCGGGACGACGACGAAGACGCTGGCCGACGTGAAGGACGCCGTCGCCGCCGTCCAGGCGCTCGGCCCGCGGGTCGTGCTCACCACCTCGCTGGACACCGACGACACCCCCGCGGACGCCGTCGACCTGCTCGCCTCCGAGGGCGGCCGGCACTTCCGTGTGCGCACGCCCCGGCTGGACGTGTCGGTCAACGGCGCGGGTGACGCCATCGCCGCGCTCTTCCTCGCCCACTGGCTGGCCGGCCGGGACGCGGGCACCGCGCTCGGCGCCGCAGCGGCGTCGGTGCACGGTCTGCTCGCGGCGACGGAGGCCGCCCGGTCGCGGGAGATCGTGCTGGTCGCCGCCCAGGACGAGGTCGTGGCGCCGAGCCGCACCTTCCCCGTCGACGAGGTCTGAGGAAGGACCCCCTCCTCCCCACCCCTCGCAAGCTCGGGGCGGTGCCCTGGAGGGGGCCGCTGCCCCCCGCCACTCGCAGGCTCGCGGCGGGCCTCTGCAGGAGGCGGCCGGGGCGAGACCGCCTGATCCTCAGGGCAGCAGCACCAGCTTGCCGTGGGTGTGGCCGGCCATCCCCTGCCGGTGCGCCGCGGCGACCTCCTCGAGCGGGAAGGAGCCGGCGACGACGACCTCGAGCCGCCCGGCGCCGGCGAGCGCGGCCAGCTCGGCCCGGGCGGCGTCCCGCAGCTCGGTGCCGGGGTCGGCGCCCGGGCCGCCGCCGAGTGCGCGGATGCCGTCGGCCGCGGCCCGGCCGAACGCGGCGATGGTGGCGATGCGCTGCCGTTCGGCGACCAGCTCCAGGGAGACGTCGACGGCCTCGTCGGTGCCGACCAGGTCCAGGGCCGCGTCCACCCCGTCCGGGGCCACTGCGCGCACCCGGTCGGCCAGCCCGGCGCCGTAGCGCACCGGCTCGGCGCCCAACCGGCGCACCAGGTCCGCGCCGTCGCCGCCGACCGTGCCGACCACGCGGGCACCGCGCAGCGCGGCGAGCTGGACCGCCATCAACCCCACCCCGCCGGCGGCGCCGTGCACCAGCACGGTGTCGCCCGGCCCGACGCCGGTCGCGGTGAGCGCGTGCACCGCGGTGGCGCCGGCGAGCATCAGGCCGGCCGCCGGTTCCCAGCCCAGGGACGCCGGCTTGGGCACCAGCGCGGTCGCCGGGACGACGACCTCGGCGGCGTAGCCGCCGGAGACGCGGAAGCCGATGACCTCGTCCCCCACGGACAGGGCGACGTCCGGACCGACCGCGGTGACCACGCCGGACACCTCGAAGCCGAGGCGCCGCGGCAGCTGGGCCGGGTCGGTGCCGAACGCGCCGGTGTAGCTCTTCCAGTCCGCCGGGTTGACCCCGGCGGCGCGCACCTCGACCCGCGCCTCGCCCGGGCCGGGGGCGCTCACCGGCCGGTCGGCGACGGTGAGCACCTCCGGCCCGCCGTAGGCGGTGGCCAGGACGACGCGGGTCACTCCGAGGCGGTGGCGGTGTCGCCCGCGCCCTGCCGGCTGCTCGGCGGGCCGATCCACACCGTCTTGGCGTTGGTGAACTCGTACATGCCCAGCTCGGTCAGCTCCCGGCCGTAGCCGCTCTGCTTGACCCCGCCGAAGGGCAGCTCCGGGTAGCTGGTCGTCATGCCGTTGACGAACGCCATGCCCGACCGGATGTCGCGGATGAACCGCAGCCGCTCGCCCTGGTCCTCGGTCCACAGGTTCGAGCCCAGGCCGTAGACGTGGTCGTTGGCCAGCCGGATCGCCTCGTCCAGGTCGGCGACGACGTGCAGCGCGGCGACCGGGCCGAACACCTCCTCCGACCAGATGCCCATCTCCGGGGTCACCCCGGTCACCAGGGTCGGCTCGTAGTACCAGCCGGGCCGGTCGACCCGCTTGCCGCCGGTGACGACGGTGGCGCCCTTCTCGACGGCGTCGGCCACGTAGCGCTCGACGTCCTCCCGGCCGGACTCGGTGGCCAGCGGGCCGACCTTGGTCCCCTCGTCCATCGGGTCGCCCACGGTCAGGGCGGCCATCTTCTCGGCGAACAGCCGGGTGAACTCCTCG
>DASQNB010000269.1:0-10445 GCA_035645175.1 Geodermatophilus sp. | reverse complement strand
GAGCGGACGCCGCTCATCCCGGTGATCGCCGGTGGCGAGGTCTGCGGCCCCGACGGCTGTTGAAGGACCCCCCTGCCCCCCACCGTGGAAGGACCCCGTCCTCCCCACCCCTCGCAGGCTCGGGGCGGGCCCCGGGACGGGGCCGGCGGCGGGACCCTGCAGGGGGGCCACGGCTACACCACCGGTTCGGCCACCAGGGCGCCGGCGCGGTGCTCGGCGCGCAACGCGGTCTTGAGCACCTTGCCGCTGGGGTTGCGCGGCAGCGCCGGGACGATCGAGTACTCCCGCGGGTGCTTGTAGCCCGCCAGCCGCTCCCGGCACCACGCGGTCAGCTCCGCCGGCATCGGGGGATCGGCGGGGTCCCGCGGGGCGACGACGGCCAGGGATGCCTCCCCGTAGCGGGCGTCCGGGACGCCGATCAGCGCGACCTCGCCGACCTTCGGGTGCGCGGCCAGCACGTCCTCGACCTCGGCGCAGTACACGTTCTCGCCGCCGGTGATGATCATGTCCTTCTTGCGGTCGACGACGTAGAGGTAGCCGTCCTCGTCCTGCCGCACCAGGTCGCCGGAGTGGAACCAGCCGCCGGCGAAGGCCTCCGCGGTGGCCTCCGGCTTCCCCCAGTACTCCCGCATCACCATCGGGCTGCGGTAGACGATCTCGCCCACCTCGCCCTGCGGGACGTCACGCATCGCGTCGTCCACCACGCGGACCTCGACGTTGAGCATCGGCGTCCCGATCGAGCCGATCTTGCGTACCGAGTCCTCGCCGCGGAGGAAGCAGGTGACCGGGCTGCACTCGGTCTGCCCGAACGCGGTGACCACCTCGGCCCGGGGAAACGTCTCGATCAACGTGCGCAGCAGCGTCGTCGACGCCGGCGCCGCACCCCAGGAGATGCGCCGCAGGCTGGACAGGTCGCGGGAGGCGATGCCGGGGACGGCAACCACCGCCGCCCACATCGCCGGCACCAGGAAGATGCTGCTGACCCGCTCCCGCTCGATGAGGTCCAGCGTGGCCACCGGGTCGAAGCCGCCGGAGCGCAGTACCACGTGGGTGCCGCCCATGAGCAGCGGCGGCAGCCCGCCGGCCAGCCCGGCGACGTGGAACAGCGGCGCGCCGGGGACGGCGACCCGGTCGTCGGGGTCCCAGCCGAGGTGCGTGACGTGGCTGAAGACGTGCATGAGCAGGTTCCGGTGGGTCAGCACGGCGCCCTTGGGCCGGCCCGTCGTGCCCGACGTGTACATGATGAACGCCGCCGCACCCTCGTCCACCTCGACGTCGAGCGGCTCGCCGCCCGCCGCCGCGAGCGCCTCCTCGTAGTCCCCGCCGATCGTGAGCACGGTGCGCACGCCGGACGCCTGCTCGCGGGCTGCGTCCGCCACCTCCACCAGCGCGCGGTCGACGACGAGCGCCACCGTGCCGCTGTCGGCGAGCACGTGGGCCACCTCGTCGGCGACCAGCCGGAAGTTCACCGGGACGACGACCGCGCCCAGGCGCACGGCGGCGAGGTAGGTCTCCCACACCTCCAGTCCGTTGAGCGCGAGGACGGCGACGCGGTCGCCGGTGCCCACCCCGCGGCCGGCCAGCGCGCGGGCCAGCCGGGTCACCCGCTCGTCGAGCTCGGCGTAGCTGCGCCCGGTGCCCTCGAACCGCAGCGCGACCGCGTCCGGCGTCCGCCGCGCCCAGCGGGCCAGCTGGTCGCTCATCGTCATGCCGCGGCCCTGCAGCCGGGGGATCTCGACGCTCACAGGGCCTCCTGACTGCCGGGTGTGACGCGCGTCATGCTGGCCGTGGACGATCGAGGTGGTCAACGGTCGGTCGTCGTTGACCACGTCGGGTGACCGCTGTCACGCTGCGGCCGACCTGCTCGACGAGGAGAGGCCACGAGAAGGGGAGGCCCGTGGACTTCGACGACACCGCCGAGGAGGCCGAGTACCGGGCCGGCGTCCGGCGCACCCTCGAGGAGCACGCCGCCGAGCTGCTGCACCTCGGGGCGGGGGAGGAGGCGGTGGACGCCGCCACCGCCGAGGCCGAGCTGCGGCGCACGCAGCGGGTGCTGTTCGAGGCGGGCCTGGTCGGCGTGACCTGGCCCCGCGAGTACGGCGGACAGGGCGGCACGCTGGTGCAGCAGGCGATCGTGCAGCAGGAGCTGGCCCGCGCCGGTGTGCCCACGCTGATCAACCACATCGGCCTGGGCATGTGCGGGCCGACGGTCGTCGCGCACGGCAGCGACGAGCAGAAGCAGCGGTACCTGCTCCGGCTGCTGCGCGCGGACGACGTCTGGTGCCAGCTGTTCAGCGAGCCGGCGTCCGGCTCCGACCTCGCGGCGCTGCGCACCACCGCCGTCCGGGACGGCGAGGACTGGGTCGTCAACGGCCAGAAGGTCTGGACGACGCTGGCGCACGTCGCCGACCGGGGCATCCTGCTCGCCCGCACCGACCCGGGGAGGCCCAAGCACGCCGGGCTGACGATGTTCGTCGTCGACGTGCACGCCCCCGGGGTGACCGTGCGGCCGCTGCGGCAGATGATCGGCTCGCCCGGCTTCAACGAGGTGTTCTTCGACGACGTCCGCATCCCCGACGGCGAGCGGCTGGGGGAGCCCGGCGAGGGCTGGCGGGTCGCGCTGACCACGCTGATGAACGAGCGGGTGGCCATCGGCGGCGCCGGCAGCGACCTCGGCGTGCCGGTGGAGCGGCTGGTCGCGCACGCCCGGGAGCGGCTGCCGCGCCTGGAGCCCGACCGTCAGGTGCTCGCCCGGCAGGCCGTGGGCCGGGCCGTGGTCGCGGCGCTGGCCACCCGCTACACCGGCTACCGCCGCTTCACCGTGCTCAGCCAGGGCGGGCTGCCCGGGCCGGAGGCGAGCGCGGGCAAGCTGGCCGGCACCGCCGCGGCGAAGCTCGTCGCGGACGCCGGCGTGCGGCTGCTCGGGGACGACGCCGTGTACGCCGCGGCTGCCGACGGCGACGGGACCTGGCAGCGCAGCCAGGGCTTCCTCCCCGGCCTGGCCATCGCCGGCGGCACCGACCAGGTGCTGCGCAACATCCTCGGCGAGCGGGTGCTCGGGCTCCCCCCGGAGCCCCGGTCCGACAAGACCGCCCCGTTCGCCGGGGGGCCACGGTGAACTTCGACCTCGGCCCCGACCAGCGCGACGCCGCTGCCGCCGCCCGCGACTTCTACCGCGGCTCGGCCTCGCCGGCCGCCGCCCGCGCCGCGCTCGAGGGAGGCGCCGTCGCCCCCGGGCGCAAGGCGCTGGCCGACATCGGCTTCCTCGGCATCACCGTCCCGGAGTCCGCCGGCGGCGCGGGCGGGTCGCTGCTCGACCTCGCCGTCGTCGCCGAGCAGGGCGGGGCCGTGCTGGCCGGGCCGTCGCTGCTCACCGCCGCCCGCGCCGCGGTGCTGCTGGCCGGCTCCCCCGACCTGGCCGCCCAGCTGGCCGACGGGTCGGCGGCCCTCGCCGTCGTCGACGGCCCGGTCACCGGCTCGTCCCCGTCGATCGACGCGGCCGGCGCGACGCTGTTCCTCGGGTTGGACGACGGCGCGCTCGTCGTCGGCGAGGGCGAGGCCGCCGCCGGCCCACCGCTCGACGCCACCCGCGGGCTGGCCTCGGTCCGGCTGACGTCGCGGCGGGTGCTGGCCGAGGACGCCGCGCAGCTGTGGGCCCGCGCCCGCCAGGTCGCCGCCGTGGTGCTCGCCGCCGAGGACCTCGGCACCGCCGACGCAGCGGTGCAGATGGCCGTCGGGTACGCCCAGCAGCGCGAGACCTTCGGCCGGCGGATCGGCTCCTACCAGTCGGTCAAGCACATGCTGGTCGACGCGTGGGTCGGTGTGGACCAGCTGCGCTCGCTGGTGTGGTGGGCCGCCTGGGCCGCCGACGCCGCACCGGAGGAGCTGCCCCTGGCCGCGTCGGCCGCCAAGGCACACGCCGCCGAGGTGCTGGAGCGGGCCGCCGAGACCTGCATCCAGGTGCACGGCGGGATCGGCTTCACCTGGGAGCACGACGCCCACCTGTACTGGCGCCGGGCCAAGGTCGACCGGCTGCTGCTCGGCGACGCCGCCGAGCACCTCGACGCCGTCGCCCGGCTCGCCGTCGACGGCGCCCTCGCGTGACCCCCACCCAGCTGCGCTACGCGGTGGCCGACGGGGTCGCGACGATCACCCTCGACCGGCCGGACCGGCTCAACGCCTTCACCCCCGTCATGGCCACCGAGCTCGCCGGGGCCGCGGCCGCCGCGGACGCCGACGACGCCGTCCGGGTGGTGCTGGTGACCGGCGCCGGCCGGGCGTTCTGCGCCGGCGCCGACCTCGGCGGCGGGAACGAGACCTTCCGCGACCGGGCGGCGCGCCCCGACCCCGTCCCCCGCGGCACGGTGGACGGCGTCCCGCGGGACTGGGGCGGCATCGCGTCCCTCCCGTTCGCCCGGCTGCGCAAGCCGGTGATCGCCGCGGTCAACGGGCCCGCGGTCGGCATCGGCGCCACGATGACCCTGCCGATGGACGTCCGGATCGCCGCCGAGTCGGCCCGGTTCGGGTTCGTCTTCGCCCGCCGCGGGATCGTGCCGGAGGCGGCGTCGTCCTGGTTCCTGCCGCGGGTCGTCGGGATCAGCCAGGCGATGGAGTGGGTGGCCACCGGACGGGTCTTCGACGCCGCCGAGGCGCTGCGCGGACGGCTGGTGTCCCGGGTCGTCCCCGACGGCGAGCTGCTGCCCACCGCGCTCGACCTGGCCCGGGAGATCGCCGACAACACCTCGGGCGTCGCGGTCGGAGCCGCCCGGCAGCTGCTGTGGTCGATGCTCGGCGCACCCTCGCCCTGGGACGCCCACCGCGCCGAGTCCCGGACCCTCGTCGAGCTCGGTGCCGGCCCGGACGCCGCCGAGGGCGTGGCGTCGTTCCTCGAGCGTCGGCCGCCGCGGTTCGCCGCCCCCCTCGGGGACGGCGCGGTGGCGGGCGTGCCGCGTTGGCCCGACCCACCCGCTGACGTCCGCTGACCTCCGTCCACACCGCTCCGGGACACTGGCGGGGTGCTGCCACCGCCGGGGACGCCGGGCACCGACCTCCCCGTGCGGGCGGTCATCCCGGCGCTGCACCGCGCGCTGAGCGGGGCCGGGAGCGCGGTGCTGGTCGCGCCGCCGGGCACCGGGAAGACCACGCTGGTCCCGCTGGCGCTGGCCGGGGAGCTGCCGGGCCGGGTCCTCGTCGCCGAGCCCCGCCGGCTCGCCACCCGCGCCGCCGCCCGCCGCATGGCCGCGCTCCTGGGCGAGCCGGTCGGCCGCTCGGTGGGCTACAGCGTCCGCGGGGACAGCCGGCGCAGCGACGCCACCCGCGTGGAGGTGGTCACCACCGGGCTGCTGGTGCGCCGGCTGCAGGCCGACCCGGAGCTGGCCGGGGTCGGCGCCGTGGTGCTCGACGAGTGCCACGAGCGGCACCTGGACACCGACCTCGCCCTGGCCTTCCTGGTCGACGTCCGCGCCGCGCTGCGCCCGGAGCTGCGGCTGCTGGCGATGTCGGCGACCGCGCAGGCCGGCCGGCTGGCGGTGCTCCTCGGCGCGACCGCGCCTGCGCCGGTGGTGGAGGCGACCGGGACCCTGCACGACGTCGAGCCGGTGTGGTGCCCGCCGGACCCCCCGGTCGCCCCGCCGCACGGCAGCCGCGTCGACCCCCGGCTGCTCGACGCGGTCGCCGCGACGACCCGCCGCGCCCTCACCGAGACGCCCGGCGACGTCCTGGTCTTCCTCCCCGGCGCGGCCGAGATCGCCGGGGTGGGGGACCGGCTCGGCGGGCTCGACGCCGACGTCCGCCCCCTGCACGGCCGGCTGCCCGCGGCCGCGCAGGACGCCGCGCTCACCCCCGGCCCGCGGCGGCGGGTGGTGCTGGCCACCGACGTGGCCGAGAGCAGCCTGACGGTGCCCGGGGTGCGGGCCGTCGTCGACGCCGGACTGGCCCGGGTGCCGCGCTTCGACCTCGCGCGGGGGCTGGGCGCGCTGGCCACGGTGCGGGTGTCGCGGTCCTCGGCGGTGCAGCGGGCGGGGCGGGCCGGCCGCGAGGGCGCCGGGCGGGTGTACCGGCTGTGGGCCGAGGCCGAGCACGCCCGGCTGCCGGCGGCGCCCGAGCCGGAGGTCGCGGTCGCCGACCTCACCGGGCTGGCCCTGGAGCTCGCCTGCTGGGGTGTCCCCGACGGCACCGGCCTGGCCCTGCCGGACGCGCCGCCGGCCGCCGCCCTCGCCGTCGCCCGGGACACCCTGCGCGAGCTCGGCGCGGTCGACGACGCCGGCCGGGTCACCGCCCGCGGCCGCTCGCTCACCGCCGTCGGCGCCCACCCGCGGTTGGCCCGGGCGCTGCTCGACGGCGCCCCGCTGGTCGGCCGCCGCCGCGCGGCCGAGGTGGTGGCGCTGCTGTCGGCCGACGTCCCCGGGCGCTCCGACGACCTGGTCGCCGACTGGCGGGCGCTGCGCTCGGCCCGGGGCGGCGCCGCCGCCCGGTGGCGCGAGGAGGCCGACCGGCTGGCCCGCGCCGTCCTGGACGCAGCCGACCCCGGCCTGCCCGACGACACCGCGGCCGGCCTCGTGGTCGCCCTCGCCCACCCCGGGTGGCTGGCGCGCCGGCGCCCGGGCGGCGGGCGCACCTACCTGCTGGCCGCGGGCACGGGCGCGGAGCTGGCCCCCGGCACCGCCCTGGCCGGCGCCGCGTGGCTGGCGGTGGCCGCCGCCGACCGGCAGCCGGGCCGGCGGGACGCCCGCGTGCGCCAGGCCGTCGCGATCGACGAGGCCACGGCGCGGGAGGCCGGCGGGGTCACCGACGGGCCCGAGGTGGTCTGGCGGGAGGGCGACGTGGCGGCCGCGCAGGTCGAGCGGCTCGGCGCGATCGTGCTCGCCGAGCGCCCGCTGCCCGCCCCCGACCCCGCCGCCGTGGCCGCCGCGGTCGCCGAGGGGCTGCGCCGCGAGGGCCTGGCGCTGCTGCGCTGGACCCCGGCCGCGACCTCGCTGCGCGAGCGGCTGGCCGCGGCGCACGCCGGGCTGGGGCCGCCCTGGCCCGCGGTGGACGACGAGGCGCTGGTCGCCGCCCTCGCCGACACCCCGGCGGTCTCCGCGGCCCGCAGCCGCGCGGATCTGGCCCGCATCGACGTCGTCGCCGCGCTGCGGGCGCTGGTGCCGTGGCAGCTGGGCGGCCGGCTCGACGCGCTGGTGCCCGAGCGGGTCGAGGTGCCGACCGGGTCCCGCGTCCGCGTGGACTACGGCGACCCCGAGGTGCCGACGCTCCCGGTCCGGGTGCAGGAGGTGTTCGGCTGGGCGGCCGCCCCGACCGTCGCCGGGCGCCCGCTGCGGCTGCAGCTGCTCTCCCCGGCGTCCCGGGTGGTCGCCACCACCGCCGACCTCGCCGGTTTCTGGGTCACCGGCTATCCCGCCGTCCGCAGCGAGCTGCGCGGCCGGTACCCGCGCCACCCGTGGCCCGAGGACCCGGCGACCGCTCCCGCGACTCGGCGCGCCGCGCCCCGCGGCCGCCCGGGCTGACCGCACCGCGGCCGGCGTCGTCCACCCGGGGATGACTCGCCGATCGGGTCAGAGGCTGGTCACCGCGGGCCGAGGTGGCGCAGCAGCGTCTCGCCGAGGTCGCGCATCGCCGCCACCTGCTCGGGGGAGAGCTGGTCGAACAGGTGCGTGCGCACGCTCTCCACGTGCACCGGGGCGGCGGCCTCGAGCGCCGCGAACCCGTCGTCGGTCAGGACGGCGAGCTGACCCCGGCCGTCCTCCGGGCAGACCTGCCGGCGCACCCAGCCGCGCTCCTCCAGCCGCGAGACCGCGTGCGAGAGGCGGCTGCGCGAGGACAGGCAGCGGTCGGCGAGCTCGCTCATCCGCATCATCCGGCCCTCGGTCTCCGACAGGGCGACGAGGACCTCGTAGTAGGCGTGCGAGATGCCGGTCGCGTGGATCAGCTCGCGGTCGAGCCGGTCGAGCAGCAGCTGGGCGCTGTAGAGCCAGGCCCGCCAGGCCTGCTGCTCCTCGGCGTCGAGCCAGCGGGGCTCCCCGGCACCGGAGCCGGCGTCCCGGGGGGCGAGCGACACGTCGGAGGTCATGACCCGAGGGTACTAGCGGAATAGATGAGCTCTCAACTACAGTTGCGTCCAGCAGTTGGTACAACGCTCAACCACTGGAGGCACCATGACCACCGCCACGCAGATCCCCGGCTACGTCGTCGGCACCTGGGACATCGACGCCAGCCACTCGACGGTCGGCTTCTCCGTCCGCCACATGATGGTCAGCAAGGTCCGCGGCTACTTCACCCGGTTCTCCGGTGAGGTCGTCACCGCCACGGACCCGGCGCAGTCCACCGTGAACGCCACGATCGACATGGACTCGATCGACACCCGGCAGGAGCAGCGCGACGCGCACATCCGCTCCGCCGACTTCTTCGACGTGGGCAACCACACCGTGATGACCTTCCGCTCGACCGAGGTCCGCACCGACGGCGCCGACTGGACCGTCGTCGGCGACCTGACCATCAAGGGCGTCACCAGGTCCGTCGAGCTGGCCCTCGAGGTCAACGGCTTCGGCCCCGACGCCTACGGCGGCACCCGCGCCGGCTTCAGTGCCAGGACCGAGATCTCCCGCAAGGAGTTCGGCGTGGACATCGACATGCCGATGGACGGCGGCGGTGTCGTCGTCGGCGACAAGATCAGCATCGAGCTCGAGATCGAGGCCGTGCTCCGCACCGCCTGAGAGAGGACCCGTCCTCCCCGAGAAGGACCCCGCCCTCCCCAGCCTTCGCAGGCTCGGGCCGGGGCCCGGAACGGGGCCGATCGGGCTCGGGGCGGTGCCCTGGAAGGGGCCACCCCTCCCGGGGCCTCTCGCACGCTCGGGGACGCCCAGGAGGGGGCCGGCGACAGGGCCCCGGACGGACGACGTCCGGGGCCCTGTCGCGTCCGGGGCGCCACTGTCAGCATCTCGGAGGGTGAGCGCTGCGCCGACGGTGTCCCTGGCCACGGACGTCGAGGGGCACGGGCCGCCGCTGCTCCTCGTGCACGGTCTCGCCGAGGACCGCTCGTTCTGGGACCCGCTGGTCCCACCGCTGGCCGGGTCCGCCACCGTCGTCCGGGTCGACCTCCGCGGCCACGGCGACTCGCCGGACGGGCCCGGCTACGAGCTGGACGACATGGCCGACGACGTCCAGGCGGCCTTCGCCGCGACCGGACTCCCGGGTCCACCGCTGGTCGTCGGGCACAGCCTGGGGGGACTGGTCTCGCTCGTCCTCGCCGGGCGGCACCCCGTTCGCGGGCTGGTCACCGTGGACCTGCCCCTGACGCTCGCCCGCATGCAGCCGCTGGTGCGGGCAGCCGTGGCGATGGTGGAGCGCGAGGGCTTCCCCGCCGCCATGGACGCCGTGTTCGAGTACACCCGCGGCGCCATGGACGACGAGACGGCGGCGGCCCTGGCCGCGCGCCGGCGGTACCGGCAGGAGGTGGTCAGCGCCACCTGGGCGCCCTACCTGGAGGGGACGCCGGAGTCGCTGGCCGCCCTCGCCGACGGGATCGCCGAGCGGGTCGGCGTCCCCGTGCTCGCGCTGCACGGCCTCGACCCGGGGCCGGGCTACCCGGCCTGGCTGGGGGAGCGGGTCCCCACCGCCACCGTCGAGGTCTGGACCGACGACCTCGGTCGGCCGCTCGGCCACCACCCGCACCTCATGGCGCCCGAACGCTTCGTCGCACGGGTGCAGGAGTTCGCCGCCACCTGCCGGGGCTCCGCCCGCTGATCACCGGAGTGGCCGGTGGCTGCTGCGTGGGGGCGGACGGCGCCGTCGCTACGCACCTGGCGCACGTGGGCGGGTGGCCCGACGCCGAGACGTCGCAGTCGGTCAACGTGACCCTGGACGTGTCGTCTCCGCCGGTCGAGGTGGGCATCGCGGGCGGCCCGCCGGATCGCCCGTCGACCTCGCCGACGGCGGCGCCCGGGCGATCGCCCCGTGGGCGCCACCCCGGTGACGACCCGGGGGAGACTGGGTGCATGACGAGCTCGACCCTGACCCACGCGCGCACCCGCATCCCCTCCGCCGTCCTCGTCGCCGTCGGCCTGGCGGCCGGCTTCGGCATCGCGCAGGCGACCGGGGTCCGCGCGCTCGGCGGTGCGGTCTTCGCCCTCGGCGGGCTCGGCGCGGCCTGGCTGTGGGTCGCGCACCGCGGCTGGGCGGTCGCCCTCGGCCTGGGGGCGCTCTACGTCGGCGCCTTCGTCCTCGCCCACGTGCTGGCGCTCGGCGTCGGGATGGCGTCCTGGCTGGCGGTGGGCCTGGTGACCCTCGCCGCCGCCGGGGTCACCTACGCCGTGGCCGACCGGCCGCGGGCAGGCGAACTCACCCGCTGACCACCCGGTGTCGCGCTCGCGCTCCGGGTCGGTGCTCGGCCAGGCTGGCGGCGTGACGACGCGGGCCGACCCGGACCGGCTGACCGAGGTCCTGTGGCCGGC
>DASQNB010000268.1:0-6473 GCA_035645175.1 Geodermatophilus sp. | reverse complement strand
GAGCACCAGCGCGACGCCGGTGGTCGCCGTCCCGCCCGGCGTCCGGTACGGGCGCGGCAGGTCCGGCTCGCGGCGGCGCAGCACGATGTGGCTGACCATCATCAGCACGTAGGACACCGTCGCCCCGAAGACGGCCATGTTCAGCAGCATCGCGCCCTGGCCGGTCAGGGAGAGGGCGAAGCCGATGGCGCCGGGGACGAGCAGGGCCAGCACCGGGGCCTTGCGGCCGTTGGTCACCGACAGCGCGCGGGGCAGGTAGCCCGCCCGGGACAGCGCGAAGGTCTGCCGCGAGTAGGCGTAGATGATCGAGAAGAAGCTGGCCACCAGGCCGAACAGGCCGGCGTAGTTGACCACCGTCGTCAGGCCCTCGGGGGCGCCGGCGCCGGCCAGCGCGTCGACCGGCGGGTTGCCCGACTCCGCGATCGCCGCCGACCCGGCCGCGCCCGGCGTGAACACCAGCATGAGGACGGCGAGCACGACGAGCACGCCCATCGCCGCGACGATCCCCCGCGGCATCGCCCGGGCCGGGTCGCGGGCCTCCTCGGCGGCCAGCGGCACGCTCTCCACGGCGAGGAAGAACCAGATGGCGAAGGGGAAGGCCGCCCAGATGCCGAGCAGCCCGTACGGCAGGAACGCCGAGGCCCCGGCGGCGGCGGTGGGCGCGATGTCGAGCAGGTTGCCGGCGTCGAACCGCGGGACGGCGCCGACGAGGAACACCACCAGCCCGGCGAGCGCGACGACCGTGACGGCGAACATGGCCCTGAGCGCCTCGCCGACGCCCAGCAGGTGGATGCCGACGAACAGCGCGTAGACCGCCAGGTAGACCCACCAGCCGTCGGTGATGCCGAACAGCCCGAGGGACTCGACGTAGGCGCCGATGAACGTGGCGATCGCCGCGGGCGCGATGGCGTACTCGATGAGCACCGCGACGCCGGTGGCGTATCCGCCCCACGGGCCCAGCGCCCGGCGGGCGAAGGTGTAGCCGCCGCCGGCGGTCGGCAGCGCGGAGCCGAGCTCGGCCAGCCCGAACACCATCGCGGTGTACATGACCGCCATGAGCACGGTGGCGATCAGCAGCCCGCCGAACCCGCCCTCGGCCAGGCCGAAGTTCCACCCGGCGTAGTCACCGGAGATGACCGCCGAGACGCCGAGGCCGGCCAGCAGCAGCCAGCCCGCCGTCCCGGTGCGCAGCCGGCGCCGCTCGAGGTAGCCCTCGTCGACCCGCTCGGCCTCGACCCCGGCGTGGACGGGTCGGGGCGGGGTGGGACGGGCGGTCGGATCGACGGTCACGGGCAGCCTCCGCGGTCGGCCCGCCGGAGGCGGGAGGGCCAGCGTGGTCCCGCACCCCGGCCGGGTCAACGGGCTGCGCCGGGGCGCGACACGCCGTTCACCACGCTGTGCCCGGCGAGCCCGCCGGGACCCCGCCGCCGTGCGGGATACTCGCCGGTGGGGCACGACCGGACGGGGCACGACACGGAGGACCAGCGGTAGTGACGCCGAAGCGGGACGCGGGGTCGGACGACGGCGAGCTGCTCGCCTTGCTGGCGTCGGGCCGGGACCTCAACTCCTTCCTGGACGACCTGGTGCACCTGGCCGCACGGCAGGTCCCCCGGTCCGAGGCCTGCGGGCTGACCCTGAACCGCGACAGCACCGGGGTCACCGTGGCCAGCACCGGTCCGCTGGCCGACCGGGCCGACGAGCGACAGTACGAGGTGGACACCGGGCCGTGCCTGGAGTCGATGCGCACCGGCACCGTCGTCCGGGTCCGCGACATGGCCACCGAGGAGCGCTGGGCCCCCTACCCCGAGCGCGCCGCGCGGCTCGGTGTCCGGTCCTCGCTGTCCCTGCCGCTGGTGGTCGAGGGGCGCAGCAGCGGCGCGCTGAACCTCTACGCCACCGAGCCGGGGGTGTTCAGCGACGACGACGAGGCCACCGCGGCCTGCTGGGCGGAGCAGGCCACCGGCGCGCTGACGGTGGCGCTGCGGATCGCCGACAGCGCCGACCGCGCCGACGCCCTGGTCGGCGGCCTCGACACCCGGGCGACCATCGGCCAGGCGGTGGGCCTGCTGATGGCGCAGGAGCGGTGCACCGCCGACCAGGCCTTCGACCTGCTGCGGATCGCCTCCCAGCGGCGCAACGTCAAGCTGCGCGACGTCGCGGCCGGGGTCGTCGCCGCGTTCGAGGAGGGCCTGGCCGACCGCCGCGGCCGCTGGTGAGGGCTCAGAGGCCGTGCCAGCGGCCGTCCTTGGCGTTGCGCTCCGGCTGGGAGGCGAAGACGTTGCCCTCGCTCGGCGGCGCGCCGTCCCGGGTCAGGGCGAACACCCGGAACAGCGGCCCGACCAGCGCGTCGTAGACCGCCGGGAGCAGCCGGAAGCCGGCGATGACGACCGGGTTGGCGAAGCCGGACTGCACCAGCCGCCGGGGCCGGTCCAGCCGGGCCACCACCGCGCGCGCCACCCGCTCCGGCGAGTAGACGGGGGGTGGCGGGCGCCCGGTGCTGCCGGCCCACGTCGCGCCCTGGTAGTAGATCGGCGTGTTCACCCCGCCGGGGGCGACCGCGGAGACGTGCACGCCCGGCACGTCCCGCGTCTCCTGCTGCAGCGTGCGGACGAGGCCCAGCTGGCCCCACTTGGCCGCCGCGTAGGTGCCCATGAGCGGCGCGGTCACCGAGGCCAGCAGCGAGCTGATGACGACGAGGTGGCCCGCACCCTGGGTACGGAACACCGGCAGCGCGCTGCGGGCGATGTTGGCGGTGCCGTGCAGGCTCGTGTCGACGACGGCCTCGAACGCCTCACGCGGGACGTCCTCGATCCGGCCGTAGGCCATGGTCTGCGCCGAGTGGACGACGGCGTCGAGCCGGCCGAGGCGCGCGACGGCGGCCTCGACCACCCGCTGCACCGCGTCGGCGTCGATGACGTCGGCCGGGCAGACGAGGACCTCGGCGGCCCCCAGCGCCCGGGCCTCCGCGGCGGTCTCCTCCAGCGCCTCGCGGCCCCGGGCGACGAGGACCAGCCGGGCGCCCCGGGCGGCCAGGTTCTGCACGGTGGCCCGGCCGATGCCGCTCGAGGCGCCGGTGACGAGGGCGGTCAGGGGGCGGGACGGCGCGGCGGTCGGCGGCATGCGGCTCCTCGGATCTGGGGAGGTGAGGACGCGTGGGCAGGTCCGAGAGCGCGTCGGTGGAGTGGCTCTACCCTCGGACTCGCCGGCTCATGCAGGTCAGCCGGCCAGGGCGGCGAACAGGTGGCCGGGGCCGGTGACGGTCACGCCCTCGGGCAGCCGGGCCCGCAGGCCGCGGTCGGCGGTGACCACCCACAGGGCCCGCCCCTCCCCCGCGATCCGGGCGGCGCAGGCGGCCAGCGCGTCGTCCCCGCTGCCCGGGGCGCGCACCAGGGTGACGCCGTCCGGGGCGCGGACCGAGCGGGCGGCACCCTCGACGACCGCGATCACCTCGCCGCACAGCACCCGGCCGCCGTCGGGCGTGGGCACGATCCGTCCCGGCAGCCGGGTCAGCTGGGCCAGCATCCGGGACGTCGCCCCCGCGCGGTCCCGCCACCAGCCGTCGGGGCGTGAGCCGACCACGTTCGCGGCGTCCACCAGCACCACCACCATCGCCGTTCTCCTCCGTCCGGGCCCGGGTCGTCCCGGCCGGGCCGGGGCACCCCGCCGGGCACGTCCGGCTCCGATCCTCCCGGGAGGCCCGCCGTGGTGGACCGCGACCGCACCGCCACCGGTCCCGACGGCGCCTCGGCGACCCGCGGCACGGGACGCGGTCGCCGTCCAGCAGGCGGTGGCCGGCGGCACCACGTGGGTGCGGCCTCCGGCTGGAGCTGCCGCGCATCCCGGTCGGGAAGGGCGCGGCGACCACGGCCGGGCCGCTCGCGCCGGCCGCCGTCGCGGGGCCACCCTGCTCGGGGTGCTGTCCGGTGGTGGGCCGGGCACCCGCCACCACGGGAGGTGGACCGGGCCGGCCTCGCCGGCTGAGTCTCCCGCTCGTCAGCAGCCGCTCCTACGCTGCGCCGCATGTGCCGCAACATCCGGCCGCTGGCCAACTTCGAGCCCTCCGTCACCGACGAGGAGGTGCACGCCGCCGCACTGCAGTACGTGCGCAAGATCAGCGGGACGGCCCGGCCGTCCCAGGCCAACGCGGAGGTGTTCGACCGCGCCGTCGCCGAGGTCGCCGAGGCCTCCGCGCGGCTGCTGGCCGCACTGGTCACCACCGCGCCACCCAAGGACCGTGAGGAGGAGGCGGCCAAGGCGCGCCGGCGGGCGGCGCTGCGCTACGGCACCTGAGCTCGCACGCGCAGGGCGCGACCGAGTGTGAACGCGGGAAGCGGGGTAGAGCGACTCCAGTCCACAATCACTCTCTGGAGGAGCTCAGCAATGGCGCGCAACACCCTGTCCCGCTCACTGCACGACGTCGGACTCGCCGCCTGGTTCGGCGGCACGCTGGCCAACGCCGTCGCGCTCAACCCCGCCGCCGGTGAGGCCGGCAGCGCCTCGGACGCCGGCCGGGTCGCCAACGCCGGATGGGACCGGTGGACGCCGGTCAACGCCGCGGCCATCGGCGCGCACCTGGTCGGGAGCGTCGGCCAACTGCTCGCCAACCGCAGGCGACTGGCCGAGCAGCAGGGCGTCGCGGCCATGAGCACGCTCAAGACCGCGCTGACCGTGGCTGCACTGGGCGTCACCGCCTACAGCCGGGCACTGGGTAAGGTGGTCTCCGACGCCGGCGGCACGCCGTCGCGCTCGGGCACCAAGCCGAGCAAGCGGGCCAAGGCCGAGGTCGCCGAGGCCCAGGCCAAGCTCGACCAGATGCAGTGGGTCATCCCGGCGCTGACCGGGGCGATCGTGGTGGTCAGCTCCTACGCCGGTGAGCAGCAGCGTCCCAGTGAGGTCGTGCGCGGGCTCGCCCAGCGCTGACCGTCCCCCGCAGTACCCCAGCCGATCCAGGAGCCCCGGTGACCCGCACGCTCGAGAGCCAGGACACGCCCGCCCGCGGCGGCGCCACCCGGTGCGCCGACTGCACCGACGGGCTGGGCCAGCCACGCCCGGTGAAGCCCGGCTCGTGGCGCGACCGGATCCGGCAGAAGCCGGGTCTGGGCATCGCCTACCGGGTGGGGGTGTTCGTCGTCGGGCTGCTGTTCGTGCTGCTCGGCCTGGCGCTGACCGTGCTGCCCGGGCCGCTCACGATCCCGCCGATCCTGGTGGGGCTGTGGGTGTGGTCGACGGAGTTCGAGTGGGCGCGGCGGTTCTTCGTGGCGTTCCGTCGCAAGGCCCGCGACACCTGGGCGCACGCCAAGCAGCACCCGGTGAGCTCGGCCGCGATCACCATCGGCGGTCTGGTGGCGGCCGGCGTCGTGTTCTGGGCGGTGGGGCACTACGAGCTGGTCGACCGCGCCTTGGCCTTCGTCCGGGGCTGACCGACGCGACGAGGCCCGGTGGGACGGCACCCGGTGCGGTCCCACCGGGCCTCGTCGCGTGTCCGGCTCGTCCTCAGTGCCGCTCGCGGGACACCTCGGCCGGGTCGGGGGTGCGGAACGGCGTATCGACGTCCGGCCTGGCCTCCTCGGCCGCCCGCGGGGGCTCCTCCTCGGGCCGGTCGGGCTCCTCGCCGCCGACCCCGAAGCCCTCAGCGGGTGGCGGAGCGCCCGCGCCTGGATCGGCCGCCGGGATGCCGTCGTCCTCCTGGCCGAGGTTGGGCTCCATGGGGGTCCACATCGACACGTCGTCCTCCTGACTGATGGGGTGTACGGGATCCGCGTACCCACCGCCGTGGCGTGGCACCATCCCGCCGCAGGTGAACGGAGGGTGAACGAGGGGCGGTGGTGGGGCCATGACCGACGTGCGGAGTCCGCAGCGCCGCGGCGACTCGTCGGAGGAGAGCCGCAAGGAGCGGATCGACCGGGAGCTCATGGAGCTGCTCAACGAGCTGCGGGTCGCGCTGCCCGGGGTGCAGTTCCTCTTCGCGTTCCTGCTCGTGGTGCCCTTCCAGCAGCAGGGTGTGCAACTCAGCGACTTCCAGCGGGACGTCTACTTCGCGACGCTGCTGGCCGCCGCGGTGGCCACCGGGCTGCTCATCGCGCCCGCGGCCCAGCACCGGGTGCTGTTCCGGCAGCACGACAAGGAGGCGCTGCTGCGCCGCAGCAACCGGTCGGCGTTCCTCGGGCTGACCGTGCTGGCCCTGGCCATCGTCGGCGCGGTGCTGCTGGTGACCGACGTGCTGTTCGACCTGACGCTGGCCGGCATCACCGCCGCCGCCATCGGCCTCTTCCTGGCCTGGTGGTGGATCGCCGTCCCGTTCTGGCTCCGCACTCGTCACGAGACCGACGACTGATCCCTCAAGGCCCGGACGGCGGCCGGCCCAGGGCCGCGCAGATCGCGTCGGCGACCGCGTCGGGGTCCTCGTGCTCCCAGAAGCGGAGCACCCGCCAGCCCCCGGCGCGCAGCACCGCGTCGGCCCGCCGGTCGCGGGC
>DASQNB010000267.1:0-1759 GCA_035645175.1 Geodermatophilus sp. | reverse complement strand
TCGACCCAGACGTCGACCCGGCCGACCGACGAGGCCGCCTCCGCCGGCACGAGCCGCACGCCGAGCGCGTCGCGGCCGGCCACCCGGCGGGCGCCGGCGCGGGAGAGCTCGTCGTCGGAGGCCTCGGACAGCAGCCGGCGGCCGAGTGCGGCGGGCAGCAGGTCCGGCGGGGTGGGCAGCGCCAGGGACGTCGGGGTGCCGCGCGTGGCGGTACCGGCCTCGAAGTCCCAGGTCCACGTGCCGCGGGGGTCGCGGTGCACGCCGGTCTCCCCGGCGGCGCTGACCAGGTCGACCCGGTGCTCGTCCGGGCCGCGCCACCACACCCGCGCGAGCGTCCGGTCGCTGAACAGGTCGGCGACGTCGGTGAGCCGGTCGGACACCGGCAGGGCCAGCCCGCCGCCCGACACCGCGTAGCCGGAGAAGCCAACGTCCTCGCTGGAGAGCACCGCGGCCCGCAGGTCGGCCGCGGGCACGTCGGCGTCGTCGGCAGGGAGGGCTGCCACGACCGAGGGCAGGGCCACGAGCACCGCGACGAGGAGCCCCACCGCGGCCCAGCGGGCGAGCGCCCCCCGTCCCCGCGCGGCCATGCGACCCACGGTACGTGCGGCCGGCGCGCGGCCCCGGGGCTCAGCCGGGGTGCTGGTCCGACCGGTGCGCACCGCTCCCGCCGGCGTACCGGTCCGGCTGGTGGGCCTCGGTTCCGCCGCCGTGCCGGTCTGGCTGGTGGGCCTCGGTCCCGCCGGCGTGCCGGTCCTTGCGCCGGTGCACGGTGAGGCTCATCACGAGCACGATCACCGCCCCGACGACCAGCCCGACGAGCGCGCTGGCGAGGGTGTCGACGAGCCAGGCCAGGACCCCGCCCAGGGCCCCGGTGGCCGCCGCGACCGCCTCCTCCACGTGGTGCAGGGCGTCGTACAGGACGTGGAAGCCAAGCTCGTCGGTACCGACCAGCAGGATGTGGCCGCCGACCCACAGCATCGCGACGGTCCCCACGACGGTGAGGGCGGTGAGCAGCCGCGGCATCGCCTTCACCAGCCCGTGGCCGAACCGGGACACGGCCTTGCCGGAGCGCTGGGACAGGGACAGCCCCACGTCGTCCATCTTCACGATGAGCCCGACGACGCCGTACACGAGGACGGTGATGCCGAGCGCGACGATCACCAGGATGATCGCCCGGGAGACGAACGGCTCGTCAGCCACCTCGTTGAGCGAGATGACCATGATCTCCGCCGACAGGATGAAGTCGGTGCGGACGGCACCCGACACGATCGTCTTCTCGTCCGGGAGCGCCTCCTCGCCCGCGGCATGGGCGTCGGAGTGGCCGCTGAGTCTGTGCCAGATCTTCTCCGCACCCTCGTAGCACAGGTAGGCGCCGCCGAGCATGAGGATCGGGGTGAGCAGCCACGGCAGGAACTGGCTGAGCAGCAGGATCGCCGGGAGGATGATGAGCAGCTTGTTCCGCAGCGATCCCATCGCGATCCGCCGGATGATCGGCAGCTCCCGCTCCGCGGCCAGGCCGTGCACGTACTGCGGCGTGACAGCGGTGTCGTCGACGACGACGCCGGCAGCCTTCGCGCTGGCCTTACCAGCAGCGAGCCCGATGTCGTCGACCGAGGCGGCGGCTGCGCGCGCCAGTACCGCCACGTCGTCCAACAGGGCTACGAGTCCACCCGCCAAGGGAAGTCCTTCCGGTCGGTCAGCACCCGTGTGCTGTCCCAGTGATCGTGGCCTGTCCGGCCGTACCGTGCGCGGGGGCCCG
>DASQNB010000266.1:0-2681 GCA_035645175.1 Geodermatophilus sp. | reverse complement strand
CTGGCGCTGGGCGACCGCGAGGTGGCCGAGGGCGTCAAGTGGTTCCCGCTGGGCAAGGTGGAGAGCTTCTTCCACCTGCGCCACGAGGACGGCACGGTGGAGTTCGTCGACGAGCCGCTGCCGCCGCACGTCTTCGCCCGGGTCGTGGTCCTCACCCCGGACGGTCCCGCACCGGTCCCCACCCGGCACGGCCTGGACCACGTCCGGCGGGTGCGCCGCGAGGCCAAACGGCGGGTCTTCGTGGTCAACGCCCTGCGCGCACTGCGCCAGGTGGCGCCGGGGGGCAACCTGCGGGCGCTGGAGTTCGTCGTCCTGCTCGGCGGCTCGGCGCTGGACTTCGAGATCCCCGACATGATCGCCGACGCCCTCGCCCCGCACGGGATCGTCTGCGGCACGGGCAACGTGCTGGGCACCGAGGGACCCCGCAACGCGGTCGCGTCGGGTCTGGTCCGCGCCCACGCCGCCCTGCTGGCGGAGCAGGCCCGGTGCCCGACCGGCTGAGCACTCCCGGTCCGCGGCCGGCCGTGCTGGTGTACCGGCACCCGGCGGCCCCGGCGCCGGTGCTGCGTCAGATCTGCGCCGGCGTCGAGGAGGAGGGGGTGCCCACGGACCTCGTGGACGCCCCCGGCCCGGGCGACGCGACCACCCTGGCCCACGCGGCCGCCGGGGAGTCCCGGCTGGGTGTGGGCATCGGCCTGGCCGCGTCCGGCGCCGCCGCGGTCCACCACGGCACGCTGCCCGAACGGGCACCGGTGACCGTTGTGCCGGCCGAGTCGGCCCCGCCGGAGTGGCGACGGGTGGGCCGGATCGCGGCCCGGGTGGTCAAGCACCTGCCGCTCGTCTGAGTTCCCGCGCCGTGGGGCCGGAGGCTTCCCGACGCGGAGCGAGGGTGGGGCTCAGCGCCCGCCGGGGACGTCTCCTGGCCGTGATAGGGACGGGTGCCGCCCTGCGAGGGTCGGTTCGGGGCGCGGGGGCCGGAGGCTTCCCGACGCGGAGCGAGGGTGGGGCTCAGCGGCGGTCGGGGACGTCTCCTGGCCGCGGTGTCGGCCGGTAGGCCGACAGAGTCACAGGTACTGGCCGCCGCCGGGGTGCGGGTGCGGCCCCGGGGCCGGGCTGGACTGCCCGCCCGGCAGCGCGCGGCGGCGCATCTCCTCCAGCTGCGCACGGGCGGCCATCTGCTGGGCGAACAGCGCGGTCTGGATGCCGTGGAAGACGCCCTCCAGCCAGCCCACCAGCTGGGCCTGCGCGATGCGCAGCTCGGCGTCCGACGGCGTCTCGCCCTCGTTGAAGGGCAGCGTGATCCGCTCCAGCTCCTCGCGCAGCTCCGGGGCCAGGCCCTGCTCGAGCTCGCGGATGGAGGAGGCGTGGATGTCACGCAGCCGGTTGCGGCTGGCGTCGTCCAGCGGCGCCGCGCGGACCTCCTCGAGCAGCTGCTTGATCATCGTGCCGATCCGCATGACCTTCGCGGGCTGCTCCACCATGTCGTTGACGCTCCCGCCGACGTCCCCGCCGCCCGGCCCGCCCGACGCGGCACCGTCCGGCACGGGCATCGTGCCGACGGGCCGGCCGTCGGGGCCCACGACGACGACCTGCTGAGAGCGTCCACTGCCGTTGTCAGGTGCGGTCATACCCCCATCCTCCCCGCCGCCGTGGAGGCGTGCCGCGGTGGTGCCGGGCGCCTCCTGCCGGGAGGGGCAACGTCTAGGGTCGAGGGCCATGGGACCGGGGGAGGGGCGGCTGGACGTCGCCCGCGTCCGGGGCCTGTTCCCCGGTCTCTCCGACGGTCTGGTGCACGCCGAGGGGTCCGCCGGCGCGCTGCTCCCCGAGAACGTCGTGCTGGCCGTCGCGCAGGCGATGCGGGTGCCGGTGGCCGACCGCGGCGGGGTGTTCCCGGCGTCCGCCCGCGCGGAGGGGCTGCTCGCCAGTGCCCGCACCGCCGTCGCCGACCTGGTCGGTGGGGTCTCCTCCGGCGTCGTCCTCGGGCCGGACACCACGCGGCTGACCTGGACCCTGGGCCGGGCGCTGGCGCGCACCTGGCGGCCCGGCGACGAGGTGGTGGTCAGCCGGCTCGACCACGACGCCAACGTCCGCCCGTGGGTGGAGCTGGCCGCCCGCGCCGGTGTGGGGGTGCGCTGGGCCGAGGTGGACATCGAGACCGGCGAGCTGCCCGACTGGCAGTACGACGAGCTGCTGGGCCCCCGCACCCGGCTGGTCGCGGTCACGGCGGCCAGTTCCGCGATCGGCACCCGCCCGGACGTCGCGGCGATCGCCCGGCGCGCGCACGCGGTGGGCGCGCTGGTGTTCGTCGACGGGACGCACGCCGCCGCGCACGACCTGCTCGACGTCGGTGCGCTGGGTGCGGACTTCCTCGCCGTTGCCGCCGACATGTGGTGCGGCCCGCACGTCGGCGCGGTGGTGGCCGACCCGGCGCTGCTGGTCGAGCTGGAGCCGGAGAAGCTGGCCCCGGTGCCCGACCGCGTGCCCGACCGGTTCGAGAGCGGCGGGCACGCCTTCGAGCTGCTGGCCGGGGTCTCGGCGGCCGTCGAGCACCTGGCCTCGCTGGACGACGTCGCCACCGGCACCCGGCGGGACCGGCTGCGCGCCTCGATGGCGGCGGTGGCGGCCTACGAGCGCGGGCTGTTCGGCTGGCTGGACCAGGCGCTGCGGGCGATGCGCCACGT
>DASQNB010000265.1:0-1610 GCA_035645175.1 Geodermatophilus sp. | reverse complement strand
ACTCAGTCGGGGTCGCCACGCGGGCCGTCCAGCCCGGAGCTGGGCTCCCGTACTCCGTAACGAGGGGGTCGAGCCGATGGGGCGCGGCCGAGCGAAGGCCAAGCAGACACGCGTGGCCCGTGAGCTCAAGTACAGCTCACCCAACACCGACCTCACCGCGCTACAGCGCGAGTTGGCCGGTTCGTCGTCGTCGTACAGCGCGCCTGCGCGAGCTACCGACAACGACGATGACGAGGACGACGAGTACGCCGACCGCTGGGCGGACGACGACGCGGATGACGACTGGGCGGCGAGCCCTCGGTGATCCCCGGCTGAACCGCACGGTCCCGTGCACCGACACCGCAGTGCCTCCGGGCGCTGCGGTGTCGTCGTACACCCGCGGTGATCCCGGACCCGTCGGTCAGCGGTAGGCGCCGACCAGCCGCGCGGCGTCCGCGTCGGTCCGGGCGCCCACGGTGCCGGCGACCCAGGCGGGCACGCCACGCTCGCCGAGGACGGCCACCACGTCGTCGGCGACCTCCGGCGCCACCACCGCGACCATGCCGACGCCGCAGTTGAACGCCCGCTCGGACTCCGTGCGCGGCACCCCGTGCTCCTCCAGCAGCGAGACCGCGGCCGGCAGGGCCCAGGTGCCGCGGTCGAGCACGGCCGCCAGCCCGTCGGGGACGACCCGCGCCGTGTTGCCGGCCAGCCCGCCGCCGGTGATGTGCGCGTAGGCGTGCACGCCCTCGACGCCGAAGCGCGCCACCTGCGCCAGGCAGTCCAGCGCGTAGACGCGGGTCGGCTCGAGCAGCACCTCACCCAGCGGGCGGTCCAGCCCGGCGGGCGTGGCGGTCAGGTCGAGCCCGGCCGCGCCGACGACCCGGCGGACGAGGGAGTAGCCGTTGGAGTGGAATCCGCTGGCGGCCATCGCCACCACGACGTCGCCGTCCCGGACCCGCTCGGGACCCAGCACCGCGTCGGCCTCCACGACCCCCACGGCGGTCGCGGCCAGGTCGTAGTCGTCGGGGGCCATGAGGTCGCCGTGCTCGGCGGTCTCCCCGCCGACGAGCGCCGCGCCGGCCAGCCGGCACCCGGTCGCGATGCCGGTGACGATCGCGGCGATCCGCTCGGGGACCACCCGCCCGCAGGCGACGTAGTCCTGCAGGAACAACGGCTCGGCCCCGCAGGCGACCAGGTCGTCGACGACCATCGCGACCAGGTCAATGCCGACCGTCTCGTGCCGGTCCAGCGCACGGGCCAGGGCGATCTTGGTGCCGACGCCGTCGGTGGAGGACGCCAGCAGCGGCCTGCGGTACCGCGCGGTGTCCAGCGCGAACAGCCCGGCGAAGCCACCGAGGCCGCCGACGACCTCCGGGCGGCTGGTCGCCTCCACCGCCGTCCGCATGAGCGTGACGGCGCGCTCACCGGCGTCGATGTCGACGCCGGACGCGGCGTAGGTGAACTCGCTGCTCACTGCTCGGCCCCGGTGGAGCTCACGGGCGGTCGAGCGCGTCGCCGGCGCCGCCCGGCACGGTGGCACTGCCGGCCTGCTGGCCGGTCCACCCGCTGACCGCGCGGTCCTGGTCGACCCGGCGGCCGATGCCCTCGAGCAGGTGCTTGCCGAGCAG
>DASQNB010000264.1:0-11910 GCA_035645175.1 Geodermatophilus sp. | reverse complement strand
CGACGATCGTCACGGTCGCCGTCGACGCCGTGTCCCTGGGCGAGGTGATGGCGCACCACCTCGGCGTCGCCCGCGACCGGGCGGGGCGGGACCAGGTGTGAGCACGTTCGACCTCGCCGTCCCGCGGCGGGTGCTGTTCGGTCCCGGTCGCGCGGACGAGCTGGCGGGGCTGGTGCCCACCTTGGGCCGGAGGGTGCTGCTGTGCACGGGGAGGGACCCGTCGCGCCACCGCCACCTGCTGGGCGGGCTCGATCCGGTCGCCGTCGTGGCGGTCCCGCACGAGCCGACGGTGGACCAGGTGCGGGAGGCCACCGGCGCCGCGAGGACCGCCGGTGCCGACGTCGTCGTCGCGATCGGTGGCGGAAGCGTGCTGGACCTCGGCAAGGCGGTCGCGGTCCTGCTCGGCAACGGCACGGATCCGCTGGACCACCTGGAGGTCGTCGGCCGTGGGATGCCCGTCGAGCGGCCGGGCCTGCCGTGTGTCGCGGTGCCGACGACGGCGGGCACCGGGGCGGAGGCGACCGCCAACGCCGTGCTCAGCTCCCCGGAGCACGGCGTCAAGGCGAGCATCCGCGGCCCGCACGTGCTGGCGGCGGTCGCGCTGGTGGACCCGCTGCTCACGCTGAGCTGCCCGCCGGCGGTGACCGCGAGCAGCGGGCTGGACGCGCTGACCCAGTGCCTGGAGCCCTACGTCTCGCCCCGGGCCAACCCGGCGACCGACGCCGTCGCGGCCGAGGGGCTGCGGCGTGGTGCGCGGGCGCTGCGGACCGCCTACGAGCACGGCGAGGACCGCGCGGCCCGCGAGGAGATGGCGCTGTGCAGCCTCTTCGGTGGCATCGCGCTGGCCAACGCCAAGCTCGGGGCGGTGCACGGCGTCGCCGGCGTCGTCGGCGGCATGGTGGATGCGCCGCACGGCGCGGTGTGCGCGGCGCTGCTGGCGCCGGTGGTCGAGGCCAACGTGCGGGCGCTGCGCGAGCGCGCGCCGGCCGCTCCGGGGCTGCGCCGCTACGCCGAGGTGGCCCGCCTGCTGACCGGACGGGACGGCGCCACCGTCGGGGACGCGGTGGCCTGGCTGCGCGGGACGGTCGCCGCGCTGGACGTGCCACCCCTGGGGGCGGTGGGCCTGCGGCGGGCGCAGTACGCCGAGGTCGCTACGAAGGCCGCGCGCTCCAGCAGCATGCAGGGCAACCCGGTGCGGCTCACCGAGGAGGAGCTCGTCACGGTTCTCCACGCGGCATCGTGACCGCTGGCCACGCACCGTCCGCCGACACGTGCACCCCGGCACGGGCCGACCCTGTCGGTGAATTCGGTGGCCAACCGGACCCGTAGCGAGCAGCGTGCAGCGACGAGGGGAGCGCCGACCGAGGTCGGGCGCTGCGACGTCGAGGGGCAGGCCGGGTCATGAGCGCGTCCAGTGGAACGTCGTCCTCGGTGGCAGCGGTGCACGAGGTGGCTCTGGGGGGTGGCCGGACCACCGTGGGAGTCGTGCGACGCGGGGACGCGGTGCACCGCCCGGCGCGGCCGTGGACGGCCTCGGTGCACGCCGTGCTCCGCCATCTGGAGGCCGTGGGCTTCGACGGGGCTCCCCGGGTGCTCGGGTTCGACGAGCGCGGTCGGGAGGTGCTCAGCTACCTGCCGGGGGAGACGGTCGGCGAGCGTTCCCCGTGGCCGGGATGGGTGAGTGCCGACGAGACCCTGGTCCAGGTCGGTCAGTGGCTGCGGCGGCTGCACGACGCGATGACCGACTTCGTGCCGCCCGACGACGCGGTCTGGTTCATCGGCAGGGCGTGGCGTCCGGACCTGGTCATCGGGCACCACGATGCCGCGCCCTACAACGCGGTCTGGCGGAACGGTCGGCTGGCCGGGTTCGTCGACTGGGACACCGCCGGTCCGTCCTCTGCCGCCTCCGACCTGGCCTACACGGCCCTGCTCTGGGTGCCGCTGCTGAGCCCCGGGTCGGCGTGGCCGCACAGCTCGACCGCACAGGGAGACCGTGCCCGGCGACTGCACCTGCTGCTCGACGCCTACGGATGGGAGGGCGACCGGCGGTCCTTCGGCGCTGCCGTGGCGGGTCGGGCGCGGGTCGGCGCCGAGTTCATCGACCGTCTCGCCGCCCGCGGGGACCCGGCCTACCAGGCGATGCGCCGACAGGCCGGTGACCTGGAGCGGTCTGCCCGCGAGACCGAGGCCCTGCCCGCGTCCTTCTGGGAGCCACCGGGACGGACCTGACGAACAGCGCCGAGGGGACCCGTCCCGCGCCGATGGACCGTCCTCGAGGACCGGGCGGAGACGGGCCGGTCCTCGAGGCGGTGGCAGCGACGTCCACGACGGCCCATGGCCGGCGAGGTCGGGAACGGGCCGGCCGTCCGGGTCGCCCTCGGCCCAGCGGGCGAGTCGCGGCCGGGCACCGGACGCCTCCGGTGCCCGGACACCCACCGCTCCTCGGAGGGCAGGATGCGGTCCGGGTGGAGCGCAGGGCAGCCGTCCCCCCGGACGACGCGTCCGGTCACTCGTGCGGGCGCAGCCTGTGGGTGACGTCGCAGGCCAGGCGCGTCCGGTCCCCCTGAGCGCTGGGTAGAGTCGGCCGGGAACACCATCCGGAGCGGCTGAGAGACCTGGCTCGCTGACGCCGCAGCAACCCCCCGCCCCGGCGGACGAGGGTGCTACTGCCAGGACCGATGGAGGACGCGATGACTGACGCGGGGCTCACCTGGGTCCGCCGGCACGTCGACCTGTGCCGGACGGCCACGGCCCTGTGTCCGCCGCCGGTCTCCACCCGCGTCTCCGGGTAGCAGCCCGCCACCCCCTCGGCGGGAGCCGCCGGCGTCCATGGCCGCATCGCCGCGGCGGCCGTGGGCACACGCCTGCGGGGATCAGCTCACCGACTGCGTGCCCCGGCCGCCGCGCGCTCCTGTGCGGCCCGCCGTCCGAACCCAGCCCTGCCTGCCCACACGAGGACACCACTCCGTGATCGAACTGCACGACGTCCGCAAGGTCTTCCCTGCCCGGAGACGCGCCGGGGAGGTGGTCGCCGTCGACGGGGTCAGCCTGCGGGTGGAGCCCGGTGAGTTCGCCGGTGTGGTCGGTCCCAGCGGGTCGGGCAAGAGCACGCTGGTCCGCCTGGTGAACCTGCTGGAGCGCCCCACGTCGGGGTCGGTGACCGTGGACGGGCGGGTGCTCACCGAGCTGCCCGACGACCGGGTCCGCGCGGCCCGCCGCTCCATCGGGATGGTGTTCCAGCACTTCGAGCTCCTGGACTCACGGACGGCAGCCGGCAACGTCGAGCACCCGCTCGAGCTCGCCGGGGTGGGCCGGGCCGAGCGCCGCCGCCGGGCCACCGAGCTGCTGGACCTGGTGGGGCTGGGGGAGCGGGCGGAGGCACGTCCGGCGCAGCTGTCCGGCGGGCAGAAGCAGCGGGTGGCCATCGCCCGCGCGCTGGCCGCCCGCCCCACGGTGCTGCTCTGCGACGAGGCGACCTCCGCCCTGGACCAGGCCAGCACGGCCAGCGTGCTGGAGCTGCTGCGCCGGGTGCGGTCCGAGCTCGGCCTGACCGTGCTGCTCATCACCCACGAGATGGCGGTGGTCAAGGCCGTCTGCGACAGCGCGGTCATGCTCGACCAGGGCCGGGTCGTCGACCGCGGCCGGCTGACCGAGGTCCTGACCCGGGAGCACTCACCGCTCGCCGACGCCCTGCTGCCGGCCCCGGTCGCCGATGCCGGCGCCGGGCACGGCGGGGCCCTGCTGCGGGTGACGGTCACCGACCGCGCCCCCGAGACCGTCGTGCTGCAGACCCTGGTCGGCCGGCTCGGGCTGGCCGTGGAGGTCGCCGGCGGTTCGGTGGAGACGGTGGCCGGCGGGCGGTACGGCCGGCTGCTGCTGCGTGTCACGGGGGACCTGGACCGGCTGGACGCCGCCGTCCGCGGGCTCCGGGACGACGGCGTCCTCGTCGAACACGTGCCGGCGGGCGCCGGTCTGGCCGCGACAGCGGGGGGAGCCCGATGAACGACTGGAGCCGCGTCTGGCCGCAGCTGCTCGAGGCCACCGGCGAGACCGTCTACATGGTGGGCGTCGCGGCGCTGGTCACCGTGCTGCTCGGCATCCCGCTGGGCGTGCTGCTCACGGTCACCGCTCCCGGCGGGCTGGCTCCGCGGCCGCTGCTGGACCGGGCCCTCGGGCTGGTGGTCAACCTGGGGCGCGCGCTGCCGTTCATCATCCTGCTGGTGCTGGTCGCCCCGGTGACCCGGGGCATCGTCGGGACGACGATCGGGTCGACCGCGGCGATCGTGCCGCTGACGATCGGCGCCGTCCCCTTCCTCGCCCGGCTCGTGGAGACCAGTCTCAGGGAGGTCGCCCCCGGGAAGGTCGAGGCGGCGATGGCCATGGGCGCGCGCCGCCGGGACGTCGTCCGCACCGTGCTGCTGCCGGAGGCGCGGCCCTCGCTCGTCGCCGGGGTCACCGTCACCGTCGTCGCCCTGATCAGCTACTCGGCGATGGCCGGCGCCGTCGGCGGCGGCGGCCTCGGGGACTTCGCGATCCGCTTCGGCTACCAGCAGTTCCGGACCGACATCACGCTGCTGACCGTCGTCCTGCTGCTCGTCCTCGTCCAGGCCCTGCAGTGGGCCGGCGACCGCTGGGCGCGCCGGCTCGCGCACGTCTGACCCACGCACTCCCGGTGGCCGTCCGGCCACCGGCGCCGCTCTCGAAGGAGGACCACTCCCATGCGCTCCCGCTCCACCCTGCTCCTGGTCGCCACCGCCGCGACCACGCTGCTCACCGCGTGCGGCGGCGGTGCGGCCGAGCTGTCCGCGGCCGACGAGCCGCTGCGGGTCGGCGCCTCCCCGGTCCCGCACGCCGAGATCCTGCGCCACATCGACGAGGAGCTCGCCGCCGACGCCGGGCTGGACCTCGAGATCGTGGAGTTCACCGACTACGTGCAGCCCAACGTCGCGCTGGACGACGGCTCGCTGGACGCCAACTACTTCCAGACCATCCCGTACCTGGAGGAGCAGGAGGCCAGCGCCGGGTACGACTTCACGCCGCTGGCGCCGGTGCACATCGAGCCGCTGGGCATCTACTCCGGCTCGCTGACCGACCTCGCCGCGCTCCCCGACGGCGCCACGGTGGCGATCCCGAACGACCCGACCAACGCCGCCCGGGCGCTGCGGCTGCTCGAGGCCAACGACCTGATCACCCTCGCCGACACCGGTGAGGCGGCCCCGACGTCCCTCGACATCGAGCTCAACCCGAAGGACCTGCAGATCTCCGAGGTGGAGGCCGCGCAGGTGCCCCGGTCGCTGGCCGACGTGGACATCGCGGTGATCAACGGCAACTACGCCATCGAGGCCGACCTGGTCCCGGCCGAGGACGCCCTCGCGCTGGAGGAGGCCGAGGGCAACCCCAACGCCAACCTGCTGGTCGTGCGGGCCGGCGACGAGGAGGACGAGCGGATCCGGCAGCTGGAGGATCTGCTGCACTCCGACGAGGTCCGTCAGTTCATCGAGCAGACCTACGAGGGCGCCGTCATCCCCGCCTCCTGATCGCCCGCCTCCTGATCGCCCGCCTCCTGATCGCCGAGGAGCAGAGGGCCGGCAGGGCGTCCGGCCGGCCCTCTGCGGCCGCCCTCAGAAGGGCGGCTCCTCGGTGGGGCCGCCGACCGGCGCCCCCCAGGGATCAGGTGCGCCACCCCGCCCGGTCGCAGCGCTCCCGTCGCCGATCCCGTTCGCGCTGGCGGACCCGCCGCCGACGGCGTCCCCGGACCGGGTGGTCTTGACGACCGTCGCCGTCGCATAGCGCAGGGACGGGCCGATCTCGTCGACCTCCAGCTCGATGACGGTGCGCTTCTCGCCCTCCTTGGTCTCGAAGGAGCGCTGCTTGAGGCGTCCCTGTGCCATGACCCGCGAGCCGCGGGTGAGGGATCCCGCGACGTGCTCGGCCATCTGGCGCCACACGTTGCAGCGCAGGAAGAGCGCCTCGCCGTCCTTCCACTCCTGGGTCTGGCGATCCAGGGTGCGCGGGGTGGAGGCGATGGTGAAGTCGGCAACCGCCGCGCCCGAGGGCGTGAAGCGCAGCTCGGGGTCGCTGGTCAGGTTGCCGATGATGGTGATGACTGTGTCGCCGGCCATGATCCGGTCCTCCGTGTCGTCGGTGCATCGCTCAGGTGAGCGTCCGGAGGCTACGAGCACCGGCTGACGATTCCGTGCCGCCGCCCGCCGCCCGCCGCCCGCCGCCCGCCGCCCGCCGCCCCGGCCGTGGCCACGTCCCGCGAGCGCAGGACCGCCGGGGTGTCCCTGGGAGGTGTGACCATCGGTCGTCGGAGGGTGCACCGGCGAGGGGACGGCAGGTGGCAGAGGCGCGGACCGGGGCGGTCCTGGAGGCGACGCTGGAGCGGATCACGTTCGCCAACGCCCAGACCGGCTACACGGTGGCCCGGGTGGACACCGGGCGGGGCGGTGACCTGGTCACCGTGGTGGGGTCGCTGCTGGGTGCGCAGCCGGGGGAGACGCTGCGGCTGCGCGGACGGTGGGGCGCACACCCGCAGTACGGCCGGCAGTTCCAGGTCGAGGACTACACCACCGTGCTGCCGGCCACGGTGCAGGGCATCCGCCGGTACCTGGGCTCGGGGCTGGTCAAGGGGATCGGCCCGCGGCTGGCCGAGCGGATCGTGGACCACTTCGGCACCGACGCGCTGCGGGTGATCGAGGAAGAGCCGGGGCGGTTGGCCGAGGTGCCGAACCTGGGTCCCAAGCGGACGCGGCTGATCACCGCGGCCTGGGAGGAGCAGCGGGCCATCAAGGAGGTGATGGTCTTCCTGCAGGGCGTGGGGGTCTCCACCTCGCTGGCCGTGCGGATCTACCGCCAGTACGGCGACGCCTCGATCGGCGTGGTCCGCGCCGAGCCCTACCGCCTGGCCGCGGAGGTGTGGGGCATCGGGTTCCGGACGGCGGACACGATCGCGGCCGCGGTGGGGGTCCCG
The DNA here is from genome assembly GCA_035645175.1 of Geodermatophilus sp. Classification (GTDB taxonomy): domain Bacteria; phylum Actinomycetota; class Actinomycetes; order Mycobacteriales; family Geodermatophilaceae; genus Geodermatophilus. The sequence goes on along the minus strand of DASQNB010000264.1, from coordinate 4,937 downwards.
CACGACAGCCTCCAGCGGGTCGAGGCGGGGCTGCAGTTCGTGCTCTCCGAGGCGACCGGGCAGGGGCACTGCTTCCTGCCGGAGGCCGAACTGGTCGCCCGGGCGGTCGAGATGCTGCAGGTCCCGGCGGGCCTGGTGGGTCACGGGCTGGCCCTGCTGGTCGCCGAGCAGGGCGTGATCCGCGAGGAGTTCCCCGGCGCGGACGGGGAGCCCCCGACGGTGGCGTTCTACCTCGTCCCCTTCCACCGGGCGGAGGTCTCCCTGGCCGCGGGGCTGAGGAGGCTGGCGGCCGCCGACGACGACCGCATGCCGGCCTTCGCGAGCGTGGACTGGGACGCGGCGCTGGCCTGGTTGCACCGGCGCACGGCGGTGGAGCTGGCGGCCGGCCAGCAGGAGGCGGTGCGCCTGGCGCTGACCGAGCGGGTCGCCGTCCTCACCGGTGGCCCGGGCTGCGGCAAGAGCTTCACGGTGCGCTCCATCGTCGCCCTCGCGGCGGCCAAGGGCGCGAGGATCGTGCTGGCCGCGCCGACCGGCCGGGCGGCGAGACGGCTGACCGAGCTCAGCGGTGTCGAGGCGGTGACCGTGCACCGGCTGCTGGAGCTGCGACCGGGCGGGGACGCCGCCTTCGACCGGGAGCGGCCGCTGCAGGCCGACCTGGTCGTGGTCGACGAGTCCTCGATGCTGGACCTGCTGCTGGCCAACAAGCTGGTGCGGGCCGTGCCGCCGGGGGCGCACCTGCTGCTGGTCGGCGACGTCGACCAGCTGCCCTCGGTCGGCGCCGGCGAGGTGCTGCGCGACCTGCTCGCCGAGGACACCCCGATCCCGCACGTGCGCCTGACGCAGGTCTTCCGCCAGGCCAGCCGGTCGGGGGTGGTGACCAACGCGCACCGCATCAACGCCGGCACCCACCCGCAGGTCCAGGGGCTGGCCGACTTCTTCCTGTTCGCCACCGACGACGCCGAGGAGGCCGCCCGGCTCACCGTGGACGTCGTGGTGCGCCGGATCCCGGCCCGGTTCGGCCTCGACCCCCGCCGGGACGTGCAGGTGCTGACCCCGGTGCACCGCGGGCCGGCCGGCGCCGCCGCGCTGAACGAGCTGCTGCAGGACGCGCTCACCCCGGCCCGGCCCGACCGGCCCGAGAAGCGCTTCGGCGGGCGGGTGTTCCGGGTCGGGGACAAGGTCACCCAGATCCGCAACGACTACGACAAGGGCGCCAACGGGGTCTTCAACGGCACCCAGGGTGTCGTCACCGCCATCGACGCCGTCGAGCAGACCCTCACTGTCGTCACCGACGAGGACGAGGCGATCGACTACGACTTCAGCGAGCTCGACGAGCTGGTGCACGCCTACGCCGTCACCGTCCACCGCTCCCAGGGCAGCGAGTACCCCTGCGTGGTCATCCCGCTGACCACCAGCGCGTGGATGATGCTGCAGCGCAACCTGCTCTACACCGCCGTCACCCGGGCCAAGCAGCTCGTCGTCCTCGTCGGCTCGCCCCGCGCGCTCGGCCAGGCCGTGCGCGCCACCGGCGCCGGCCGCCGCCACACCGCCCTGGCCCGCCGCCTCCGCGGGAGGCCGTCCCCCGCCGTCCCCACCCCCGACGGCGGAACGAGGCCTCACCCGCCGCTCCGCGTCGCAGCGGTCCCAGCCGGCGAGCACTCGTGACCGTTCCTCGTCCGGCGACGTCGTGGCCGCGACGACCGCCGGTCGCACGGTCGAGCAGGTGCTCGGGCCGAACGGCAGGGGACCGCCGCGGCTCCGGTGCGGAGCTCAGGAGCCTCTGGGAGTCACCGAGGACCGTTCCGGTCCGCCCACGACGCGCACGACCGGCCGAACGGGGGTAGGCGTCACGGCGTGTTCAGCTGATGCATGTCCAGCTCGTGCTCGTGCAGCTCCTGCCGGGTCTCGAGCGCCGCCTGTGCCTGCATCTCCAGGCCGCCGAAGGTCTCTCCCACCTGCTGCAGTCGCTCCCACCGGGCCGTCACGGCGTCGAGGTCGGCCAGGTCGACCGGAGCAGAGCCCAGCAGGCCGCGGATGGACGCGTCAGCCTCCTCCAGCACACCGGAATCGTCATCCGGCGACTCGGCCCGCGCCGCCCAGAACACCTCCGCCCACAGTGCGGCCACTGCGACGCCGTCGGCCGGCGGCACCCGCTGCTCGAACGCCAGCCGCCGGTCGGCGGCCACCACGGTCAACCGCAGCGCCAGGAACCGGCGCACCAGCCGCAGGAACTCGGGTGCGTGGGCCCGGCACGCCTCCGGGGTGCCGGCGTCGAGGATCCGCTCGTACACGTCACCGAGGCGCCGCGACGTCTCCTGGCTCCACTGCCACAGGTCGTAGGGCGTTGCCCCTCGCAGTGAGTCGGCGTCCAGCGCGTCGCGACCCGGACCGTCGTGGGAGAAGCCGCTCACGCGCCGCACGTTAGTGCTGCTCACTCCCGGGTGCAGCGTGCCGCGCCGCGTCCCCGTCGGACCCCTGTCACCCGAGTCCAGGCACCCCTTCCCGTGGCCGCCGCGCCATCGCCCCGGATGCGGTCCGGGCAGGTGGGCGCGACGCCGACGGCGGTCGCGCACCGACTCTCCCTCGTGGGCTCCGACTCAGCAGCCTGCCCAGCGGGTGCCGCGCCGTCGTGCCGTGCTGTGCTCGAGGGTCCCTGGGTCGTCATCCCGTTCCCCGTCGGTCCGGTCGCCCTGGTGAGGAGCGGTCCGGACCCGGCCGTGGTGCGTGTCGGATCCGCCGAGAGCGAAAACCAGGCTCGCGTCTTCGGCGAGGCGACTTGACGCCGCTGTTCTGTCGGTACCCGTTCATAGATTGGGGATCGACATCTTCCCCGTGTCGACAAGGAGTTCCACCATGGCCGTCTCCGGCCTCAAGACCCGTCAGCCCACCGGCCGCGTGCCCTGGCCGTGCATCCTCCTCGAGGGCGAGGAGAAGTCGGGAAAGAGCTGGGCGCTGGCCCAGTTCAGCGCCTCGGACAAGATCGGCACCTTGTACTGGATCGACCTCAACGAGGGCGCCGGCGACGAGTACGGCGCGATCCCCGGCGCGAAGTACGAGCTGGTCGAGCACGACGGCTCCTACGCCGCGGTGCTGGCCGCCGTCCAGGCGGTCAAGGCCGAGGCGCGCCGCGCCGCCGACGCCGGTGAGCCGCCGGTCGTGCTCGCCATCGACACCGGCTCGGCCATCTGGGACGGCCTGAAGGACTGGGCCAGCGAGCGCGCCGCGAAGTCGGCTCGCAACCGCGAGCTGCTCAAGCGCGACCCCAACGCGGAGATCACCATCAGCCAGAACCTGTGGAACGACGCCGGCGCCCGCTGGCGCAAGCTGCAGACCGAGCTGCTCACCTTCCCCGGCATCGTCGTGGTGACCGCCCGCGGCAAGGAAGTCACCGAGGTCGACGCCAACGGCCGCCCGATCGAGGGACAGAAGACCTGGTCGGTGCAGACCCACCGGGAGTTCCCCTACGCGGCCAGCGTGTGGATGCGACTGCGCCGCGGCCGTCGTCCGCTGATCGTCGGCGCGCGCAGCGTGCACGTCGGGATCAAGCCCAACGACGACCCGGCCCGGGAGGTCACCGCACGCGAGGCGACCGGTCGGCTGTTGGAGTGGCTGGTCTTCGACGCGCTCAAGTGCGACCCGGGCACCGCGCACGTGCGCGACCTCGTCTCCTTCCACGGCGGCGGGCTGCTCGACCACGAACGCCGCGAGGAGGCCTCGGCCGGTCGCCCGGACACCCGAGCGGGCGGACGGCGGGACCCGGACGTCGCCGACCTGGTCGCCCGGATCGGCGACGCCGGGAACGACGACGAGCTGCGCGAGGTCTGGGCCGAGGCCAACCGCAGCGCACTGCTCCAGGCCGAGGTGCCGACCCCGGGTGGCTCGTACACCGTCGCCGAGCTGATCCAGGCCCGGCACGAGGAGTTCCTCGAGGCGTCGGCGAAGACCCAGCCTGCGGAGCGCCGCAAGGCCGAGGCCGCTCCGCAGACGCCCGCTGCGGTGGTGGAGTCCGCCCGCGCCGCCGCCGCGGCGGCCCGCCCGGCGACCGGGCGGGAGGCCGCGCCGACGAACCCGCTGCTGGAGCCGTCGCCAATTCCGGACGACCCGCGGGACCGCCGGCTCAACGCCGCCCGCCGGGGCGTGCTCGCCAGCCTGGAGACCCTCGGCGTGACCGAGGAGCAGATCGGCGCCCGCTTCGGCCGCCCCGCCGAGCAGGTGGCGACCAAGCGGCTGACCGCACTCGTGCGCGAGGTGATCGCCACGCAGCGGGCCGCCGCCGACGGCCGCACGGATGTCGCCTGAGCCGTGCCGGTGGAGCGGGGCCGACCCCCGGCCCCGCTCCACCACCCCTGACCCGAGGGAGACGCGATGACCGCCGTCCTGCCCGCCCGGCCCAGCGCCGCCGAGCGACGGGCCGCCCCGAGCCTGGCCGCCGCGGTCCGTGACCTCGACAGCCGCCGGGCCCGCTCCCGCCAGCGGATGATCGGCGCCTCCGAGCTCGGCGAGTGCCGCCGCCGGGCGGCCTACCGGATCGCCCGCCGCCGTCCGACCAACACCCGCACCGGACTGCAGGCCTTCATCGGCACCGAGCTGCACCGCGGGGTGCTGCGCGCGCTGCGCCGCCAGTACGGGGGGCTGACCGAGGTCGGCCTCAAGGGGGAGCAGGTCAAGGGGCGCTGCGACTGGTGGCACGCCCCGGTCGTCGAGGACCTCAAGACGACGTCCCGGTTCGGCTTCGAGCGGATCCTCACCCGCGGGGTCCCGACCCGGCACTGGTTCCAGGTCGCCGTCTACGCCTGGCTGCTGCGCACCGGGCAGACCGCCGACCGCCGGCTGCCGGCCGGCACCGGGCAGGACGTCGACGGACTGCGCATCCGCTACCTGTCCCGCGACTCGGGCGAGGACGTCGTCTTCGAGGCCGACCACGACCCGTCGCTCAC
>DASQNB010000263.1:0-2409 GCA_035645175.1 Geodermatophilus sp. | reverse complement strand
GGCGACCACTGCCTGGGCGTGCCGGGTGTGGTGCAGCGGATGTCGCTGGACCGTGTCGCCCACCCGGTGCACGCGCACTTCCCGGCGTCCGGGCGCGAGTACTTCGGCCGGCTGCGGTCCGCGTCGGTCTTCCACGACGTCCTGGACCTGCGCGAGCAGCCGGTCTGCGCCGACGGGCCGGTGGCGTCCGGGCCGTCGTGGACGCTGGAGGCCCGCCGACTGGACCGCCTCGTCGAGGCGTTCGGCTACCGGCTGGTCGAGCCCGACGGGCGGCGGATGCTGCCCGATGCGCTGGCCGCGGCGGGGGTGTGCGGGCCGGACGTCGGCCGGCTGCAACGCCTGGGCTCGCTCGACGTCGGCGGCCGGACCGTGCGGCTGGACGAGGTGAGCGCCCCGCGGCCCGGGCAGCGGGTCGCGTTCGTCATGGACACCCGGCTGTGCGACGCGGTGTTCGCGCTGGCCGACGGGGCGGACCTGCTCGTCGTCGAGTCGACTTTCCTCGAGGAGGACGCGGCGCTGGCCCACGCGTACGGCCACCTCACCGCCCGGCAGGCGGCGACGGTGGCCGCCCGTTGCGGGGTGCGGCGGCTGGTGCTCACCCACTTCTCCCAGCGCTACTCGGACCCCGAGCGCTTCCGGGAGGAGGCGGCCGCGGTGTTCCCCGGCGACCTGGTGGTCGCGGAGGACCTCGTGCGGGTGCCGGTGCCGCGCCGGGTGCCCGTCTGAGCGGGGCTCAGCTCTCCGGCTCGCCGGAGCCGTAGTCCCCGAACTGCTCGGGGGCGACGGCGCTGATCGGCACCTCGGTCAGCGCTCGCCCGGCCGCGTCGAGGGTGCGCACGTCACGCGCCCCGGGCGGCAGGAGGACGACCCCGCCGCCGTCGGGCAGCGGGACGGTGGCGAGCACGCCGCCGCGCTCGTCGAGGACGGCGGCGGCCGTGGTGGGGGTGGGGGCGGTGACGACCAGCCAGCGACCCTGGTCCGACGGCTCGGTCTCGGGGGAGGACAGGTCGCAGACCCGCGCCACCACGAGGCCGGCCACGTCGGTGGTCCCCGGCGGCGTGGACACGCCACACCCGACGGTCCGGCCGGCGCCGCTCGCGCCGAGCTGCCCGGCCCGGGTGGTGACGACCAGCCCGCCGCCGGGGCTGCGGCCCACGACGACGGCGACGCTGCCCGGGACCTCCGGCATCGGCAGCACCCCGGACCAGAGCAGCTGCGGTTCCAGCGCGGCGGGCTCGGCACCCAGGGGGACGGCGATCCCGGTGAGCGCCTCGGCGACCAGCCGGTCGGCGGGTCGGGTCGCCGCTGGGCGCATCGGGTCCAGCGGCGGGACGTCGGCGCCGCCGGCCGGGAGGGCGGGTGCGGCCACGCCCGCGCGGTGCACCGGCCGGCCGTCCCGCAGCACCCGGACGCTGGTGCCGGCACCTGCTGCGGTGGTCGGGACGGTGGCCACCGCGAGGCCGTCGCCGGCCGGGACCGGCTCGTAGGTGCGGCCGACCGTGCCGCGCGGGCCGACCTGCAGCCGGGGGGAGACCTCCACCTCGTCGCCGGGGGCGGTGACGACGACCAGGGTCGCGGGGCCGGGCCCGCCGACCAGCAGGGACGCCGGCCGGTACGGGCCGAGGTGCTGCGGGACGTACGGGGTCAGCTGGTCGACCGGGCCGCCTGCCGAGCCGGTGAGCCACACGCCGCGCACGTCGCCGTCGACCGTGCCCGCGAGCAGGACGACCCGGCCGTTCGGCGTGTCGGTGGCGAGGACGACGTTGCGCTCGGCCACTGGCGGCGGGGTCAGCGGGCCCCAGTCGGCGCGGCGGGCGGCCTCGACGAACGCGGTGTCACCGGCGAGGGAGCCGCGGGTGGGCTCGGTCAGCACGGGGACGTCGGCCGGCGCGACCACCTGCTCCTGCGCGACCTGCTGTCCCGGGGGCTCGTCGAGCTCCTGCGGGACGTCGAGCACCTGCGGGACGACGAGTGCCACGGCGGCCACGGTGGCGGCGGCGGCCGCGGCGAGGCCCCCGGTGCGCAGCCGGCGCTGCCGACGGGCGCGGTCGAGGGCGTCGGTGGCGGCGGCGTCGGTGTCGAGCCGCCAGCGGGTGGCTAAGCCGCTGACCGGCGGGGGCGGCGGCCGGTCGTCGAGGGACTCCAGGACCTGCTCGCCGCCACGTAGCCGGCTGCCGCCCGCGGCGGAGTGCAGTGCGTCGGCGGCGGTGGTCGCGGGGTCGGCGCCGCGACGTCCCCAGTGCAGCCGGGCGCGGGTCAGGGCCCGCTGGACGGCGTCCTCGGCGCGGTCCGGGTCACCGGTCAGCCGCAGCGCCTCGGTGAGCAGCGCATCGCGCTCGGCGGCGACGAAGCGGCGGAAGGCCGCGTCGGCGCCGTCGGTCATGCCGGCCAGTGTGCGCCGTCCTGCGG
>DASQNB010000262.1:0-1708 GCA_035645175.1 Geodermatophilus sp. | reverse complement strand
GGTAGTAGAGCAGCACCGCGGGCACGATCCCGGCGGCGCCGTTGGTCGGTGCGGTCACCACGCGACCGCCCGCGGCGTTCTCCTCGTTCACGGCCAGCGCATAGAGGGTGACCCACTCCATCGCCCACAGGGGGTCGGACGCGTCCGGATGGGACTCCAGCTGGGCCCGAAGCGCGGCCGCGCGCCTCCGGACCTTGAGACCGCCGGGCAGCACGCCGGTCGTGCGGGTGCCGCGCTCCACGCACTCCTGCATCACCGACCAGACGTGCAGGAGACCTTCGCGGACCTCGGCCTCGCTGCGCCAGGACAGCTCGTTGGCCAGCATCACGTCGCTGATCCGCAGTCCGGTCTCACGGGTGCGCGCCAGCAGCTCCTCGCCGCTGTGGAAGGGGTACCGCACCGGGGTGCCGTCCTCGACGATCACCGCGTTGCCGGCCTCGTCCTCGTCCAGGACGAAGCCACCGCCGACCGAGTAGTACTCCCGGCGCAGCAGCTCCCCGCCGTCGCCGTCCAGGGCGCGGAACACCATGCCGTTGCTGTGGAAGTCCAGCCGCTTGCGGCGGTGCAGCACGACGTCGTCGTCCACGGAGAAGGAGATGGGGTGCTCGCCGGCCAGGGCCAGCTTCCCCTCGCGACGGACGGCGTCGACCCGCGGGCCGGCCGCCACCGGGTCGACCAGGTCCGGCTGCTCCCCCTCGAGGCCGAGGACGACCGCCTTGACGCTGCCGTGCCCGTGCCCGGTCGCCCCCAGCGACCCGAACAGCTCGCAGCGCACCGCGGCGACCCGGGCCAGCCGCCCCTCGTCGCGGAGCCGGGACGCGAAGGTGCAGGCCGCCCGCATCGGGCCGACGGTGTGTGAGCTGGACGGGCCGATCCCCACTTTGAACAGGTCGAAGGCGCTGATGGTCACCCGTACCTCCCTCTCCCCGCTGATGCCATGCCACACCATCCGCGGACTCAGGTACACAGTTGGTATATCAGATGTACTGTGAAGGTATGTCGATCCCTCTGAAGAGGCAAGGCCTGTTGGCCGCCAACCTCTACGATCTGGTCGTGAGCGCTGAGCCCCTGGACCTCGACTCGTCCGCCGTCGCGTCCCTGGCGGACAAGGCCTACGTGGCGATCCGGGACCGGCTGATCATGCTCGACATCCGGCCGGGCGACCCGATCGACGACGACGAACTGGCCAAGGACCTCGATGTGGGCAGGACTCCGGTCCGCGAGGCGCTGAAACGGCTGGAGGGCGACCGCCTCGTGGTGTCCTACCCGCGGCGAGGGACCTTCGCGACCGGTATGGACATCTCCGACCTGGCGCACATCTCCGACATCCGCGCCCAGCTCGAGCCGTTGGCGGCCCGTCGTGCCGCCGAACGGGCCGTCCGCACGGCGCACGCCGAGCTCGAGGACCTGGCCTCGCGCATCGAGCACCTGGACGTCACCCAGATCGACCGGACTGAGCTGATGCGCTGGGACCTCGCCGTGCACCGGGCCATATACCGGGCGGCCGGCAACCCGCACCTGGAGGACGTCCTGATCCGCTACGACAACCTGGCGACGCGGATCTTCAGCCTGTTCCTCGACCGGCTGCCCACGGTGGACGAGCACGTCGGTGAGCACGTGGAGCTGCTCCGCGCGATCGCTGCCGGAGACGCCGAGCGGGCCGACGACCTCGCCCGTGAGCACGTCCTGGGCTTCGAGCGGGCGATCC
>DASQNB010000261.1:0-17608 GCA_035645175.1 Geodermatophilus sp. | reverse complement strand
CCGTGGTAGGCGGCGTGGAAGACCAGGTTCTGGCGGGCGGTGAGCGCGCGGTCCAGGTTGGACCGCTGCGGCACCACCGACAGCCGGCTGCGCGCGGTGACCGGGTCGGCGGCGACGTCCACCCCGGCGACGCTGACGCTGCCCGACGTGGGCAGCACCCGCGTGGTGAGGACGCCGATGGTCGTCGTCTTGCCCGCGCCGTTGGGGCCGAGCAGGCCGAAGACCTCCCCGCGGCGCACGGCGAAGGAGATGCCGTCGACGGCGTTGACCGGCCGGCCGGGGTAGCGCTTGACCAGGTCGATCACCTGTACGGCGAAGCCGGCCGGTCGATCCGCTCCCACCGTGTCCACCACGGCCATGCTGCCACCGCGGCCGGCCGCGGCGCCGCCGACTACGCGGACGGCGGAGCGGGCGTGCCGGTCACGCGGACAGCGCGGCGGCGCTCTGCACCGTGGGGACGGTGCCGGCGGTGCCGGGGAACGACCGGTTGCTGAACTCCTGCATCTCCGGGCCCCAGCGGCGCATCGCCGAGCGGTGCGGGTCGGTGCGGACGAAGGCGGTGACGGCGGCCTGGTCGTCCCACCACGACACGGTGGTGAAGTGCCGGACGAGGGGCTGGGCCCGCAGGTACAGCGAGCGTGCTCCCGGGGCGGCCATCGCCTGGGCGCGGATGGCCAGTGAGTCGCGGAAGAACGCCGGGACGTCGCGCAACCGGCGCAGGTGCAGGTGGGTGACCATGACGACGCCCGGACCGTCGTCGACGGAGTCGGCGGTCCACGGCAGGTCGGGGATGACGGGCACGGCGGCCTCCTCAGCTGCTGGACGCTCGCAGAGCGAGACTGCCCGCTCCCGGCCCCGGCTGGGCAGTGCCGTTGTGCCCCTCGGACCCTGGCGCCCCGTGGCCGCCGGTCGCTCAGCGCTGCGGAACGGCGGCGAGCCGGCCCCGGCCGCGGGACCGCCGGCCGGCCTTGACCTGGTACATCCGCGCGTCGGCGGCGGCCAGCGCGGACTCCGGGGTGTCGCCCTCGGTGCACAGGGTGATCCCGATGCTGACCCCGACCGGTAGTGGGCATCGCCGTCGGAGGCCATCGGCGTGGCGAACGCCTCGGTGACGCGGGCGGCGACCCGCTCGGCGACCTGGGCCGACCCCAGGCCGGGGCACAGGACGACGAACTCGTCGCCGCCGATGCGCGCCACGGTGTCGGCGGGCCGCACCACGGCGCGCAGGCGCTGGGCGGCCTCGACGAGCACCGCGTCGCCGACCGTCGAACGGGATGGTCAGGGTCACGGTCTCCGGCCTCGCTTCTCGATCACCGGTGGCCGCACGGCCACCGAGGAGGGCAACGGCACGGTGCTGGAGACGTTGAGGGAGTCCGGCCGATCCCGACCCGGAGGGGTGACGCGGGTCAGCCGGCGAGCGTGCGCACCGTCTCGACCGCGGCGACGACGGCGAAGAGGAGGAACAGCACCGCGGCCACCCGGCGGATCAGCGCCACCGGCAGCCGGTCGGCGAGCTTCGTGCCGAGGAAGACGGCCAGGCCCGAGACGGTGAGCAGCGCGGCCCAGGAGCCGACGAAGACCGAGACCGGGTCGTCCAGGCGCGCGGCCAGCCCGGCGGTGGCCAGCTGGGAGAGGTCGCCCCACTCGGCGGCGAACAGGACGCCGAAGGAGATCGCCGCGGCCCGCAGGAAGGAGGTGCTCTCGCGCGCGTCGGCGGCCTCCCCGGCGTCCTCGGGGCCGCTGTCCGCGCTGCGCCACAACAGCACCGCGCCGACCAGGAACAGGACGGCGACCACCCCGCTGACCAGCGCCTCGGGGAGCAGGGAGAGCAGGCTGCCGGCGGTGACCGCGATCGCGACCTGCAGGCCGAACGCCGTCCCGACGCCGACGAAGACCGGCAGGGGCGGGAAGCGGGTGGCCAGGACCAGGCTGGCGAACAGCGTCTTGTCGGGCAGTTCGACGGGCAGCACGAGGACGAACGCGGTCGCGATGACGGTCAGGGACAACACGGGTGGGTCTCTCTTCCGCTCGGCACTGCCGGGCGGGGGTGCGGGCAGCCTCCGACCGGCAGCGTGGGTGCGCTGCACTGGCCGAAGGTCTCGCCCACCCACGCCGGTGCGTGGGCCCGCAGGCCGGGCGCCCGGAGGCGCCAGCATGTCGACCGGCGGACGGGGGGCTACTCCCCTTCTCGGCGGGAGAGCCTAGCCGAGCGCGTCCCGGAACTCCGGTGCGGAACCGGGTGACCCGCGCTACGGTCCGCGCCATGCCGTTCCGTTGACGCCCGGCCATGACGCCCCTGCCGCCCGCCGCCCGGTCGCTCGCCCGGCTGGCCGTGGGCTGGACCGCGCTGTCGGAGCTGGTGCCGCTCTACCCGCTCTACGCGCTGCTGTTCCTCGACACGGGGCTGTCGGCCACCGACGTCTCGCTGCTGTTCGCGGCCTGGTCGCTCACCGCGGTGCTCACCGAGGTGCCGGCCGGCGCGCTGGCCGACCGGTGGTCCCGCCGGGGCGTGCTCGTCGTGGCGGGTGTGCTGGAGGCGGCCGCCTTCGCGGTGTGGACCGTGGCGCCCTCGTTCTGGGGGTTCGCCGCCGGCTTCGCCGTCTGGGGGGTGGCCGGCGCGCTGGTCTCCGGCACGGTCGAGGCCCTGGTCTACGACGGCCTGGCCGACGTCGGCGCCGAGTCGGCCTTCGCCCGGGTCAACGGCGCGATGACCGCCGCCGAGCTGCTCGTGCAGGTGCCGACGGCGGCCGCGGCCGGCCTGCTCTACGCCCTCGGCGGCTACCCGCTGGTCGGCTGGGCGAGCGCTGTCGTCTGCCTGGCCTGGGCGGCGCTGGCGCTGCGGTTCCCCGAGCCGCCGCGCGAGCCGGACGGCGGGTCGCTGCTGGGCACCCTCCGCCGGGGCGTGGCCGACGTCGTGCACGTCCCGGCGCTGCGGCTCACGGTGCTCGCGGTCGCGCTGGTCGGTGGGCTGGACGCCGTCGAGGAGTACTTCCCGGTGCTGGCCGGAGACAGCGGGGTGCCCACGGTCGCCGTCCCGGTGGTGGTGCTGGGCATCGCGCTGGCCGGGGCGCTCGGTGCGGCGCTGGGCGGCCGGGCCGACCGGTTGCCCGACCGCGCCCTGGCGATGCTGCTGGCCCTCGCCGGCGTGCTGCTCGGGGTGGTGGCCGTGGTCCCCGGCCCGGCGGCGCTGGCCGTGGTGGCCGTCGCCTACGGGCTCTACCTGGCGGTGCTGGTGGTCGCCGAGGTGCGTCTGCAGGAGCGGATCGACAGCACCCGCCGGGCGACGGTCACCTCGGTCGCCGGCCTGGGGGTCGAGCTGGGTGGGCTGCTGGTCTTCCTGGCCTGGGCGCTGGGCGGCGTGGTCGCGGTGGCGGTGCTCGTGCTGGCCGTCGTCCCGGTGGTGGGCGCGGGGCTGCGGCGGCCGGTCGTCAGGTGAGGGCGTGCGTGGCGGGGAGGCGTACCGCCAGCCGGGGCAGCAGGGCGTGCACGAGCGGCCCGATGGCCAGGGCGTAGAGCACGGTGGCGACGCCGAGCGTGCCGCCGAGCAGCCAGCCCAGGGCCACGACCGTGACCTCGATCGACGTGCGCACCAGCCGCACCGAGCGGCCGGTGCGGCGGACCAGGCCGGTCATCAGCCCGTCCCGCGGACCGGGGCCGAGGTGCACGCCGATGTAGGCGGCGGTCGCGACGGCGTTGAGCAGGACGCCGGCCGGGACGAGCGCGACCCGCAGGGGGAGGGACGACGGCTCGGGGAGGACGGCGAGCGCGACGTCCAGGGCCAGGCCGATGACGACGACGTTGCTCACCGTGCCCAGCCCCGGCCGCTCGCGCAGCGGGATCCAGGCCAGGAGCACCAGCGCGCCGACCACGATGGTGACGACCCCGAGCGACCACCCGAGCTGGCGGGCCAGGCCCTGGTGCAGCACGTCCCACGGCATGACCCCCAGGCCCGAGCGCACGAGCAGGGCCATCGAGACCCCGTAGAGCACCAGCCCCGCGTACAGCTGGACCAGGCGGCGGGTCGGCCGGACGTCGAGGGTGGGCACGACACCGATCGTGCGCCAGGATTGGCCTGCAGACCACAGGCCAATCCGCAGGAGGTGGCATGGAGGCGACGTCGGCCCGCGCGCTGGCCGAGCTCGTCGGTGACCTCACCACCGACCGACCGCCGCGCTACGCGGCGCTGGCCGGGCGCGTCCGCCGGCTCGTCGCCGACGGCCGGGTGCCGCTGGGTACCCGGCTGCCCGCCGAGCGCGAGCTGGCGGCGGCGCTGGCGGTCAGCCGGGCCACCGTCACCGCCGCCTACACCCGGCTGCGCGAGGACGGCTGGGCCACCGCGCGCCAGGGCGCGGGGACCTTCGCCGTCCTGCCGGCGGGCCCGCACCGCGGCGCGTGGGTGCCGGGGCCGGTGGACGACGGCGCGATCGACCTCGCGCACGCCGCGCCCTCCGCCCCCGCCTCGGTGCCCGCGGCCCTGGCCGCCGCGGTGGAGGAGCTGCCCCGCTTCCTGGCCTCGCACGGCTACCACCCCGCCGGCCTGCCCGACCTGCGGGCCCGGATCGCCGGGCGCTACACCATGCGGGGCCTGCCGACGACGCCCGAGCAGGTGCTGGTCACCAACGGCGCTCTGCACGGGGTGTCCATCGGCTTCTCGGCGCTGCTGGGGCGCGGCCGGCGGGTGCTGGTCGAGCAGCCGAGCTACCCCAACGCCCTGCAGGCCGCCCGCGCGCTCGGCGCCCGCGTCGTCCCCGTCGCACTCGACCCCGAGGAGCCCGCCGCCTGGCTCGACGCGACCGAGCGGACCCTCGCCGCCGTCCGCCCCGCGGCCGCCTACCTGATGCCGGACTTCCAGAACCCGACCGGCGTCCTCCTCGACGCGGCCGGCCGGGAGCGGCTGGCCCGCGCGCTGCGCCGCAGCGGTGTCCCGGCCGTGGTGGACGAGACCTTCGCCGAGCTTGGGCTGGACACGCCGGCACCGCTCCCGCTGGCCGCGTTCGGCGCCGGTCACGTCTCGGTGGGGACGCTGAGCAAGGTGGCGTGGGGCGGGCTGCGGGTGGGGTGGGTCCGCGCCGAGGCCGACGTGGTCCGCCGGCTGACCGCGGTCGCCGTCCGGACGTCGATGTCCGGGCCGGTCGTCGAGCAGCTGGCCGCCTGCGCCCTGCTCGACGGCCTGGACGACTCGCTGCCCGGGCTGCGCGGGCAGCTGCGCGAGCGGCGCGCCGTCCTGACCGCGGAGCTGCGGCAGCGGCTGCCCGGCTGGCGGGTGCCCGAGCCCGTCGGCGGGCTGGTGCTGTGGTGCGGACTGCCCTCGGCGCGCTCCCGGGCGGTGGTGGCCGCCGCCGAGCGGCTGGGGCTGCGGCTGGCCGCCGGCCCGCTGTTCGGCACCGGGCACGCCCTCGACGACCGGCTCCGGCTGCCCTACACCCAGCCGCCGGACGTGCTGCGCCGCGCGGTCGCCCTGCTCGCGCGGGCCGACGCCGAGGCCACCGGCGCCCGGCCGGCCGCGGACGACGAGCCGCACGAGGTGTCCGTCGTCTGACCCGGGTCAGCCGGTCTCGTCCGCGGCCCGGGCCGACCGCAGGTAGGCCGACGGGGTGGTCCCGGTCACCGCCCGGAAGTCGCGGCTGAAGTGCGCCTGGTCGAACCAGCCCAGGGACGCCGCCAGGCCTGCCAGGTCGTCGGCGCCGTCGTCGATGGCGGCCGCCGCGTCCTGCAGCCGGTGGCGCGCGAGCACGGCCTTCGGACTCACCCCGACGTAGCCGGCGAAGAGCCGCTGCAACGAGCGCACGCTCATGGCACCGAGGTCGGCGACCTGGTCGACCCGCACGAGCGAGCGGTCGTCGGCCATCCGGCGCAGCAGCGCCTGCAGCTCCAGGTAGGCCGTCGGCGGCTCCGGCGCCGACGGGGCCAACGCGGCGTCGAGGACAGCGGCCCGCGCGTCGTCGTCCTGCTCGTGCAGGACCGCCGCGAGCAGCGCGGTGGGATCGAGGCCGACCTCCCGACCCAGCGGTGCCGTGCCGTTGCGGGGCGGCTGCCGGCCGCCGAGGGCGACCCACCCGCCCGGCCGGAACTTCGCCGCCGTGACCCGGCCGGTGCCGACCAGGTCGATGGTGGACCGCCGGGTCACGATGCCGTGCAGCAGCACGGCCGGCATCGTGGCGCCGAACCGCGGCTCGGAGCCCGACTCCACCGACAGGTTCACGCTGGGGTGACCGAGCACCTCGGAGCGGAACGGCGGTTGCCCCGTGCGGTCCCAGCGCACCGACCAGTAGCGCTCGACGAACGGGGTGAGCGCGTCCGCCACCGGGGCGTCCCGGTGCAGGTCGGCCACGCGCCGCGTCTCCTCCGGCCGCAGCACCCCCCGGGTGGTCGGCGAGACTGTCGCGTTCGTCCAAGACGGCACGGCGGGAGCGTAGGGAGGGTCGGGGACATGGCGATCACGAACGGCCGTCCCGACGGCTACACGACCCTCACCCCGTTCCTCGTCTGCGCGCCGGCCGCCGAGGCCATCCGGTTCTACGAGGAGGTGTTCGGCGCGACGGTGGTCAGCCGGATGGACGGCCCCGGTGGCAGCGTGGTGCACGCTGAGCTCGAGCTCGGCGTCGGACGGCTCCAGCTGGGCGACCCGAACGACGAGTACGGGCTCGTCGCGCCGACCGGGCAGGCCGAGGACCGGGTCAGCAGCTCCACGTGCATCTACGTCGACGACGTCGACACCGTCTTCGCCGCGGCGGTGGCTCGCGGGGCGGTCGTGCGGGAGGAGCCCGCCACCTTCGTCACCGGCGACCGATTCGCCTCGGTCCACGACCCGTTCGGCCACCGATGGGCGGTCATGACCAAGGTCGAGGAGCTCGGCCCCGAGGAGGAGCAGCGGCGCCTGGCCGAGTGGGCCGGTCAGCAGTGACGCTCCTCCCGCACCTCGCGGCCGGCGCACCGCTGGGCGGGGGCCGTCGTGGACCAGGAGGCCGAGCCATGGGTTCCACCGACACCTCAATCTCCGTGGCCGAGGACTGCCGCGCGATGTGACGACCTGCGGTACAGCGCGGTTGGCGGTCATGGCCCCGTGCAGCCGCTTCCCCGGCACCAGACCGTGGTAGTGTTTGGGCGATCGACCAAGGCGACCGTCCAACAGAAGAGCCCCGCATGAGACCGTCCACGTCGACCGAGCGCGGCACCGAGGTCCGGGAGAGGCTCCTCGCAGCCGCCGCCCAGCTGATCCCCGAACTGGGCTGGCACGCCGTGAGCACCCGCGTCGTGGCCCAGCGGGCGGGAGTGGCGCCTGGCCTCGTCCACTACCACTTCAGCTCGGTGCAGGCGCTGATGAGGCAGGCCGCGGTCGTGGCGATCAGGCAGGTGTTGTCCGCGCTCCCACCCGTCCTGTCGGCTGCGGAACCGGCAGACGCGGCGCTGCGCGCGATGCTGGCCTCCCTCGACGACCACAGCGGAACGGACCCGACGTCCGTGCTGTTCGCCGAGGCGTACCTGGCCGCGACCCGGGACGGCGAGCTGCGGGCGGAGCTGAGCCGCCTCCTGGACGAGTTCCGCGGCGTCCTCACCTCCTGGCTCGCCGCGCAGGGCACGAAGGCACCCGCCGACACGGCCGCGGTCCTCGCGGCAGCGGTCGACGGCGTGATGCTGCACCGCACGCTGCACCCCGGGCTCACCTCGGCCGCCGTCACGCCGGTGCTGCGCCGGCTGCTGGGTGACCCCGACGAGGACGCCGACGCCGGAGGAACGGAGTGACGATGAGAGCACTGATCTGCGGAGCCGGGATCGCGGGCCTCGCGCTCGCCGAACGGCTCACCGGTCGCGGTTGGGACGTCACCGTGGTGGAGCGTGCCCCCGGCCCCCGCGAGCAGGGGTACATGATCGACTTCTTCGGGCTCGGCTACGACGCCGCCGAGGCGACGGGCATCCTGCCGCGGCTCCACGAGCTGGGCTACCGCGTCGACGGGCTCGGCTACGTCGACGCATCCGGACGGCGCAGGGCACGACTGGACTACGGCCGCTTCGCCCGCGTGGTCCACGGGCGACTCCTGAGCATCATGCGGCCGGACCTGGAACGGGCCCTGCGCGAGCAGGTCGAGGCCAGGATCGACCTGCGCTTCGGCTGCACCGTCGCGAGCGTCGACGCCCTGGCGGACGGCGTCCGCGTCGCCCTGACCGACGGCACCGTGATGGACGCCGACCTCCTGGTCGGGGCGGACGGTGTCCACTCCTCGGTCCGCGGGATGGTCTTCGGGGCCGAGTTCCAGTTCTTCCGCTACCTCGGCTTCCACACCGCGGCATACGTCTTCGACGACCCGGAGGTCCGGCGGCAGATCGGCAACCGGTTCGCCCTCACCGACTCCGTGGACCGGGAGATGGGGTTCTACGGGCTGCGGGACGGGCGCGTCGCCGCGTTCGCCGTCCACCGCGACCCGGACCCGCAGATCCCAGCGGACACCCGTGCCGCTCTGCGGCGCACCTACTCGTCACTCGGCTGGGTCGTCCCTCGGGCGCTCGACAGCTGCCCGCCGCCGTCCGAGCTGTACTACGACCAGGTCGCGCAGGTGGAGGTGCCGCAGTGGCACCGGGGCCGCGTCGTCCTGCTCGGGGACGCCTGCCAGGCCGTGTCGCTGCTCGCGGGCCAGGGCGCCTCGCTCGCGGTCGCCGGCGCGTACGTCCTCGGCGAGCAGCTGGCGGCCGGGGGCTCGGTGGAGAACGCCCTGGCCCGCTACCAGCAGGTCTGGAAGCCGGTCGTCCGGGCGAAGCAGGACGTCGGGCGGCGCGGCACGGAGTGGTTCCTCCCGTCGTCCACGGCGCGGCTCTGGCTGCGCCGGGCCGCGCTGCAGCTGACGGTCCTGCCCGGGTGGGACAGGGTCGTCAGCGACGGCCTGGTGGGCAAGACGAACCTGTCCTTGGCAGACCTGCGGCGGCTCGATGCGGTCTCGCACTCCGGCTGAGGGGGAGGGTGAGTCGCGGAGCGGACTACCTGTGCGTCCTCCGGGCGATGCGGGCGGCGAAGACCCCGGCGGCGTGGCCGTTGTCGATGTTGCTCACCACGACGCCGGGCGCGGCCGAGTTGAGCATCGTCAGCAGCGCGCTGAACCCGCCGAACGAGCCGGGCTGCCCGGTGGAGGTCGGGACGGCGACGATCGGCACGTCGGTCAGCACGCCGAGCAGGCCGGCCAGCGAGGCGTCCAGGCCCGCGACGACGACCAGGCAGTCGACGTCCTCGGGCAGGGTGCCGGTGGGTAGCCCGGCGCGGAACCGGCTGCCGCCCACGTCGTCGACCCGGGCCACCGCGGTACCGGTGACGCGCGCGGCGAAGGCGGCCTCGGCGGCCACCGCGAGGTCGCCACCGGCCCCGCACAGCACGCCGATCCGGCCGACCGGCTCGGGCAGCGGCCCGACCGCCGCGGACATCGACGCGGCGTCGACCGTCGTGTAGGCGTCGTGCTCGCTGGCCAGCGCGACGAGCGTCTCGGCGGTGGCCCGGACGACGACGGCGGGCCGGTCCGGGAACTGCCGGCGCGCCTCGCGGACCAGGCCCAGCACCTGCTCGGTGCTGCGGCCGGTGCCCCAGACGACGTCGGGCTCGGCCGGCGCCTCGCGCACCGGCGCGGCCGGCGGCACGGGCGGTTCGGCGGGCAGCGCGGCGGCCGGCGGGACCGGGGCCAGCGCGGGCTCCGCGGCGCTGCCCAGGCCCAGCGGCGGGTCGGCGGGCTCGACGAGGAGAGGGGCGAAACCGCTGCTCACACCGGCGGGGTCGGCCAGCGGGGAAGGCTGCACGGCAGGGACCCTAGGCGTCGCCGGGACCTCCTCCGGGGAGCCGGCGGGGGCCGTGTCGTCCCGGGAGGACTCCTCCGTCACAGCCGTCCCAGGCTCCTGCGGGGACGGGCCGGACAGGGCGTCCAGCGGGCTGTCCGCGGCGCGGGTCTGGGTCACCGCCGACAGCCGGACGACGCGGTCGCGGCCGCTGCGCTTGGCGTCGTAGAGCACGCCGTCGGCGGCGGCGAACAGGGTGCGCCGGTCGTCGCCGCGGGTGGCCGAGGCGATGCCGACGCTGATCGTCACCGGGACGGGCAGCCCGAGCTCGGCCCAGTCGGTCCCGGCCACGGCGCGGCGGCACCGCTCCAGCGCGTGCTCGGCCTGCTCGGCGGTGGTGTCGGGGAGCAGGACGACGAACTCGTCCCCGGCCCAGCGGCACACCTCGTCGGTGTCGCGGCACCCGGCCACCAGGATCTCGGCGACCCGGCGCAGCACCTCGTCACCGCCCGCGTGGCCGACGGCGTCGTTGACCTCCTTGAACCGGTCGACGTCCACGACGGCCAGCGCCGGCGCCGCCCCGTTGGCCAGCAGCCCGTCGAGGGTGGCCTCGGCGTAGCGCCGGTTGGGCAGGTGGGTCAGCGGGTCCTCGTAGGCCTGCCGGCGCAGCTGTCCGGCGGCCCGCTCGGTCTCCAGCAGGCTCTTGCGGCGGCCGAACAGCTCCACCCAGCGGGTGCGGCGCTCGTCGACCCGGTCCAGTTCGTCGGCGAGGTAGGCCTGCAGGTAGGGCAGTGCCCGGCCGGCGTCGTCCAGCTCGGCGTGCAGCGTGCACAGTTCGCGCAGGGCGGCCCGGCGGACCCGCGGGAGGCCGTGCTCGGTGGCCGTCGCCAGCGCCCGGGCCAGCTGCTCGTCGGCGCCGCTGCCGTCGCCCTGCCGGCGCAGCGCGCGGCCGAGGGCGAGCAGCGCCGCGGCCAGCAGTGCCCGGTCGCCGGTGGCGGTGGCCCGGACGGCGGCGCGCAGCGAAGCCACGGCCGCGGCGTGCTCGCCCGAGCCCACCAGCGCCCAGCCGTGCACGACCTGCGCGGCCACGACCGCCTCGGCCGACTCCGGCGGCAGCAGGGCCAGGGCCTCCTCGGCCAGCGCACGGGCCTCGGCGAAGTGCGGCGCGGCCGCGTCCGGGTCGCCGTCGTCGAGCAGCGCCTCCCCGAGCTCGGCGCACAGCTCGCCCAGGCAGCCGGCCGCACGGGCGACGAGGACGTCGGGGTCGCCTTCCGGGTTCCCGTCCCCCGACCACCCCAGGGCGCCGGGTAGGGCGGCGGCGGCCACCGCGGTCTCGTGCGCCCGCCGCTGGTAGTCCAGGGCCAGCGGCATCAGCTCGAGGTCGGCGAGCACGCCGGCGAGGGTGGTCAGCGTCTGCACCAGCAGCGCCGACGGCGGCAGCGCGGGGTCGAGCAGGCTGGCCGCCTCCACCGCCTCGTCCATGGCGGCGTCGACGCGGCGGGAGAGCAGCTCGATGCGGGCGTGCCGGGCCAGGCCGGCGGCGCGCTGGAGCCCGTCCTCGGTGGCGTCGAAGGCGGCCTTGGCCGAGCGGACCAGCGCGATGGCCAGCGCGGCGTTCGAGGCGGAGCCGTCGCGCGGGTCGCCGTCCCGGGTCCGGGCCGGGGGGCCGTCGATCAGCTCGGCGACGCCCGCGTGCAGGTCCAGCGCGACCGCCGGGTCCGGCCCGGCCGCGGATGCCACCGGGTCGCCGACGAGGGTGAAGCCGGCCTGCCGCAGCCGGCGGACGAGCAGCTCGGCGCGCAGCGTGTCGGCCCAGGCCCGGCCGAGCGCGGCGGGACGGTCGGCGGCGCCGTCGCGCGGTGCCGGTGCCACGTAGGGGGAGGAGTCGGTGCCGACGTCGGCCAGCAGCTCCTCGGCGTCGTCGAGCTGCCAGTTGGTGAGGGCGGCGGTCACCCGGTGGTACAGGGCTCCGGGAGGCACGAGCGCACTGTGCACGCCGTTGTCAACGGAGTCGAGCACCGTCCGGGGGGCACGCCGGGAGCCGGCGGCACTCCCGTCACAGCCGTCCCACCCGGCCTGCCCCGTCACGGTCCGCCCTCACCGGCGCCCCGGCAGCCGGGGGCGCGCACCCGGTTGCGCCCGCCGCGCTTGGCGCTGAACAGGTGCAGGTCGGCGGTGTCGAACAGCGAGCGCCAGCCCAGGGGCTCGTCGGCGCCCGCCTGTGCGGTGGCCACGCCGATGCTCACGGTCACCGGCTCCGGCAGCTGCAGGTCGCCCCAGTCGGCGTCGGCCACGGCCGCGCGCAGCCGGTCGACGGCGACCAGCGCCTGGCTCTCGGTCGCGGTCGGCAGGACGACGAGGAACTCGTCGCCGGCCCACCGGTACACCTCGTCGCCGGTGCGGCTGTGCTCGCGCAGCAGGTCGGCCACCCGGCGCAGCACCGCGTCGCCGTGCGAGTGCGAGGTGTCGTCGTTGACCGCCTTGAACCGGTCGATGTCGATCACGGCCAGCGACACCGGTTCGGCGCCTCCCCGCATGCTGCCCAGCCGGCGCTCGGCGCTGCGCCGGTTGCCCAGGCCGGTGAGCGGGTCCTCCAGTGCGACCCGGCGCAGGTGCGCGTTCGTCCGCTCGGCCTCGCGCAGCCGGCTGCGCCGCACGAACATCTCCGCCCACAGCTCCCGGCCGCGGGCGTGCGCGCGGCCGGTGTCGGCGCGGTAGGCCTCCAGCCAGTGCAGCGCCTCGGCCGGGCGGCCCATCGCCGCGGTGCCCTGCCCCAGCTCCAGCAGGCACTGGCGGTAGCGGCGGCGGTCGACGCTGGCGGCGAAGGCCCCGGCGGCGTCGACCAGCAGGTCGGTGGCCTCGGTGTCGTGCCCGCCGCCGGACTGCGTCCGCGCCAGCCTGGTCAGCAGGCGGGCCAGCAGCAGGTCGGCGTAGCCGCGCAGCCAGGTCCCGCCGTCCCGGTGCACCCGCCGGTGCGCGCGGCGCATCGGGCCGACGGCGTCCTCGACCTCGCCGCGACCGGCCATCGCCCACGCCTGGACGAGGTCGAGCAGGTCCTGCTCGCCGGGCTCGGGCTCCCAGTCGAGGGCGCGGGCGGCCTCGGCGCAGCCCTCGGCCATCGCGGCCAGCTCGGCGGCGCGCTCGGCCCGGCCGCGCCGGTGCAGCGTCTGCGCCAGCTCGGCGTGCTGCTGGGCGCACAGCTGCAGCAGCCGCCACCGGTCGGCGACGCCGGGCAGCTCCTGGGCGACCCGGTGGCCCTCCAGCGCCTGCGCGACGGCCAGCTCCTCCAGGTCGAGGGCGGCCAGGGTCAGCGAGAGCCAGAGGTGGGCCTGGTGGCGGGCGCGGGAGGGTTCGTCGGGCGCGGTCTCGGCCAGCAGGCTGGCGTCGATGGCCAGCGTCATCGCCGCGTCGGCGTGGTCGGCGGCCACCTCCACGGAGGCCAGGTGGGCCAGGGCCAGTGCGGTCTGCACGTTCGGCAGGCACCGGCCGAGGGCGTCCCGGGCCGCGGCGACCCCGGCCGCGACGGCCTCGCGGTCGCCGTCGACCAGGCCGCGGCGGGCGGCCAGCGCGTGCCGCCATGCGGTCCACCGCGGGTCGGTCGCGGCCTCCAGTGCCGCCGCCGCGCGGTCGTGCTCGGCGGCGAAGGCGGCGGGGTCGTCCCGGTCGCTGGCGGCCAGCAGACGCCACAGCGCACCCTCGAGGTCACCGTCGGTGAGGCGCTCCGAGCCGGGTGTCACGCATCCCCTCCACGACGGTGTGCGGCCGCTGCACGACCACGGGCCTGCGGTGGGCGTGGCGGCTCTGGCGGGCGGCGCATCCGCCCCGGCCCGACCGCACTACCCTCGTCGGGTGCCTGGGACGCCTCCGACGCGGTACGCCTATCTGGGGCCCGAGGGTACCTTCGCCGAAGCGGCGCTGATCAGCGCCGTTGCACCGGACGAGGGTGCCCGCCGGCCCGCTGCCGGGGTGCCGGCCGCGCTGGCCGCCGTCCGCTCGGGGGACGCCGACGCCGCGCTCGTCCCGCTGGAGAACTCCGTCGAGGGCTCCGTGCCGGCCACCATGGACGGCCTGGCCGACGGCGACCCGCTGCTGATCACCCGTGAGGTGTTCCTGACGGTCTCCTTCGTCCTCGCCGGCCGCCCGGGGACGACGCTGTCCGACGTCCGCTCGGTGGCCAGCCACCCGCACGCGCTGGCGCAGACCGCCGGCACCGTCGCCCGGCTGCTGCCCGGCGTCGCCCCGCTGCCGGCCACCTCGACCGCCGAGGCCGCCCGGCAGGTCGCGGCCGGCGAGCACGACGCCGCGGTGTGCGCGCCGATCGCCGCCGAGCGGTACGGGCTCACCGCGCTGGCCGACGACGTCGCCGACCACCCCGGCGCGGTGACCCGCTTCGTGCTGGTCGCCCCGCCCGGCCCGCTGCCCGCGCCCACCGGCAACGACAAGACCTCGCTGGTCGCCGTCGTCGGGGACCGCACCGGGGCGCTGCTGGACCTGCTCCGCGAGTTCGCCGTCCGCGAGATCAGCTTGACCCGCATCGAGTCGCGGCCGACCCGCGAGCGGCTGGGCGTCTACTCGTTCTCCCTCGACTGCGAGGGGCACGTCGCCGACGCCCGGGTGGGGGAGGCGCTCGCCGCGCTGCACCGGGTCTGCGACGAGCTGCGCTTCCTCGGCTCCTACCCGCGCGCCGACGGCCGGGAGAACAAGCCGGTGACGCCGGTGTCGACCGACGTGGCGTTCGGCGAGGCGGCCGACTGGCTCCGGGCGGTGCGCGCCGGCCGCCCCTGACGGCAGGAGCGGCCACCCTCCAGGGCCCCGCTGGCCCCGTCCCGGGCACCGCCCTGAGCTCGCGAAGGGTGGGGAGGACGGGGTCCTCCAACGAGGCGGTGGGGGGCAGGGGGTCCTCTTTCAGACGCGCTCGAGCTCGCGCTCCGGTTCCCGCTCGGTGCGCCGGCGGGACAGCCGGCTGGGCCACCAGGTGCGGTCGCCCAGCAGCGCCACCGCCGAGGGCACCACCAGCGAGCGGACGACGAAGGTGTCGAGCAGGACGCCGAAGCCGACCAGGAACGCCAGCTGGGTCAGGAACAGCAGCGGCAGCACCGACAGCGCGCCGAAGGTCGCCGCCAGGACCAGCCCGGCGCTCGTGATCACCCCACCGGTGACGGCCAGCGCCCGCAGGACGCCGTCCCGGGCGCCGTGCCGCAGTGACTCCTCCCGTGCCCGGGTCATGAGGAAGATGTTGTAGTCGATCCCCAGCGCGACGAGGAACACGAAGGCGATCAGCAGGATGCCGGGGTCGCTGCCGGGGAAGCCGAAGACGCTGTCGAAGAGCAGCGCGGCCACCCCGACCGTCGCCCCGACGCTGAGGACGACGGTCGCCACCAGCACCAGTGGCGCGACCAGCGCGCGCAGCAGCAGTGCCAGGACGACGGTGATGACCGCCAGCACGGTCGGCACGATGACCCGCAGGTCGCGAGCGGCGGTCTCCCGGGCGTCGAGGTTGCTGGCGGTGTCGCCGCCGACCAGCGCGGCCGGGTCGGCGGCGTCCAGCGTGCCGCGCAGCCCCTGCACGACCTCGATCGCCTCGGTGCTGTCGGCCGGGACGTCGAGCACCACGTCGAGCCGGACCAGCCCGTCGACGACGACCGGTGGCGCACCCGGGGCCCCTCCGCTGAACGGCACCACGGTGGCCACGCCGTCCGTGGCCGTGGCCGCCTCGGCCACCTCCGGCCAGGTCCCCTCCGGCGTGACGACGACCGTCGGGCTGCCCGAGCCCGCGTCGTAGTGCCGGGCGAGGGCCTCCTGCCCCGCGACGCCGTTGGACTCGCCCTGGATGGCGTCGGAGAAGGTGATGCCCGAGGCGTCGTAGCTGGGGGCGAAGACCGCCGCCGCCACCAGTGCCAGCGAGCTCAGCGCGAGCACCCGGCGCGGACGGCGTCCCACCGCGGTGGCGACCCGCTGCCAGCCGCGGCCCTGCGGCGGCTCGACGCCGTACCGCGGGCGGAACGGCCAGAACGCGGCGCGGCCGAGCAGCACCAGCGCGGCGGGCAGGAAGCTCAGCGCGGCGACGACCGAGAGCGTGACGCTGACCGCGGAGATGGGCCCCAGGCCGCGGTTGGAGGCCAGGTCGGAGAGCAGCAGGCACAGCACGCCGAGGACGACGGTCGCGCCGGAGGCCACGATCGGCTCCCACGACCGGCGCAGCGCGGTGCCCATGGCGGCGTACTTCGACTCCTCGCGGCGCAGCTCCTCGCGGAAGCGGGCGACCAGCAGCAGGCCGTAGTCGGTGGCCGCGCCGACGACCAGGATCGAGGCGATGCCCTGGCTCTGGCCGTTGACGGTGATCAGCCCGTTGTCGGCCAGCAGGTAGGCGACCGCGTTGCCGGCGGTGAGCGCCAGCCCGGCGGTGCCGATCACCAGGAACGGCAGGATCGGGCTGCGGTAGACGACCAGCAGGATCAGCAGGACGACGCCGAAGGCGGCCAGGAGCAGCAGCCCGTCGATGCCGGCGAAGCCGTTGGCGAAGTCGGCGAAGATGCCGCCGGGGCCGGTGACGAAGGTGTCGGTGCCCTCGACCGCGATGGTCGCGCGCAGGTCCTCCACCACCGCGACGATCTCGTCGCCGATCTCCGGCTCCAGCGGGAGGAGCACCTGCACCGCCTCGCCGTCCTCCGAGGGGATGGGCGGGGACGGCGGTGCGGCGAGCGCGCCGGCGTCCTCCGCGACCCGGGCGGCCGCCGCGGTCCGCTCGCCGACGGCCTGCAGGGTGGCGGCGTCGAGGGGGTCATCGCCCTCCCACAGCAGGATGGCCGGGATCGCCTGGATCGGTGAGAACGCCTGCTGCAGGTCGGCCACGCGGGTGGACTCGGCGCTGTCGGGGAGGAAGGCGGCCGTGTCGTTCTCCTGCAGCCCGGTCAGCTGCGCGCCGAGCGCGGACAGCGGGCCGGCGGCACCGAGCCAGAGGAGCAGGACGAGGGCGGGGAGGAGCCAGCGCCAGCGTGTCATGATGACGTCCCTCGACGTTCGGAAATCTCGACTTTCGAGAGAATAGGGTGGGACGACGCGGCCGGCAACAGGAGGTGCGGGTGGACGCCGACGAGCGCCAGGAACTCGTGCTGCTGCTGCGCCGGCTGACCGTGGAGCTCGACGCCGTCGGGCAGCGGTTCGCCGGGCTGCACGGACTCGGGCGCACCGACGTCCGGGCGATGGTGGCGATCATGGACGCCGCCCGTCGCGGGGAGGCGCTGACGGCGGGAGTGCTCGGACAGGCGGTCGACCTCAGCTCGGCGTCGGTGACCGCGCTGGTCGACCGGCTGGAGCGGGCCGGCCACGTGCGCCGGGTGCGTGACGCGGACGACCGGCGGCGGGTCGCGCTGGAGCTGTCGGAGAGCGCGATGGCCGCCGGCGCGGACTTCTTCGGCGGCCTCAACCGCGACCTGCTGGCCGCGATGGCGGACTACGCCGACGACGAGCTGACCGTCGTCCGCCGGTTCCTCACCCAGATGGCGGCGGTCATCGAACGCCACGCCCGGGCCGACCCGCCGTCCTGACCCGCGGTGTGTGCACTCGCCGCGACACCGACCGCTCGGCGACCGCGTCGGGTGCACGAGTCGTGCGCCACCGGTCACCCACGTCGGACGAGGCCTCAGAGGTAGAGGCCGGTGGACTCCTCGATCCGCTCGGCCGCGACGGCGTGCACGTCCCGCTCGCGCAGGATGACCAGCTCCTCGCCGTGCACCTCGACCTCGTGCTGGTCCTCGGGGGAGAAGAGCACCTGGTCGCCCACCTTCACCTGGCGCACGTTCGCGCCGACGCCGCGCGCCTCGCCCCAGGCCAGCCGCTTGGCCACCTGGGCGGTCGC
>DASQNB010000260.1:0-20979 GCA_035645175.1 Geodermatophilus sp. | reverse complement strand
AGGAGATGCACCGCGAGGTGTTCGCCGGGCGGGGTGGGCGGGGAGAGCAGCAGAGCCTGCTCACCGTCGGCGAGATGCCCGGCGTGACCGTGGAGCAGGCGCGGCTGTTCACCGACCCGGCGCGGGCCGAGGTGGACATGGTGTTCCAGTTCGAGCACGTCGGGCTGGACTTCGACGACTCCAAGTGGCGCCCGCGGCCGCTGCGGATGCGCGACCTCAAGGCCTCGTTCGGCCGCTGGCAGGCCGGGCTTGCCGACGTCGGCTGGAACTCCCTCTACTGGGACAACCACGACCAGCCGCGGGCGGTCTCCCGCTTCGGCGACGACTCGCCGCGGTACCGGCGGGACTCCGCGACGTGCCTCGCCACCCTGCTGCACCTGCACCGCGGGACGCCCTACGTCTACCAGGGCGAGGAGCTGGGGATGGCCAACGCCCCGTTCTCGAGCATCGACGACTTCCGGGACGTCGAGTCGCTCAACCACTTCGCGCAGGCGGTGGCGCACGGCGGGGACCCCGACGAGGTGCTGGTCGCGATGCGCCGGATGAGCCGGGACAACGCGCGGACGCCGGTGCAGTGGGATGCCTCACCGAACGCCGGCTTCACCAGCGGCACGCCGTGGATCGCGGTCAACCCCGACCACGCGGAGTGGAACGCCGAGGCGCAGCGCGCCGAGCCGGCCTCGGTGTTCGCCCACCACCGGCGGCTGATCGCGCTGCGGCACGCCGACCCGGTGGTCGCGCTCGGCGACTTCACCATGCTGCTGCCCGACCACGACGAGCTGTACGCCTTCACCCGGTCGCTGGACGGGGCGACGCTGCTCGTCGTCTGCAACGTCAGTGGCTCGACCCACCCGCTGGGCGAGCTGCTGCCCGAGGCGGTGGGTGCCGAGCCGGTGCTCGGCAACCTGGGCGAGGGCGACCCCGCCGTCCTGCGGCCGTGGGAGGCCCGGGTGCTGCGGCTCTGACGAAGGACCCCCCTGCCCCCGCCGGACCCTGCAAGGGGGCCAGTCCTTCTTCAACCGAGCAGCAGGTCCAGCGCCGCGGCCGCCGTCCAGGACTGGTGCGCGCTGCCGAGCGGCTCCCCGGTGAACGGCTCGTAGTACTCGGCGAACGAGCCCTCGGCGAGCTGGTCGAGGGCTGCCCGGCGCAGCGGCCCGGCGACGTCGGCCCGGCCGCGCCGCTCCAGCATCCAGACGACGAACCAGTCGACCACCGGCCAGCTGGGTCCGCGCCAGTAGGCGCGGGGACGGAAGTCCGGCGACGCGGGGCTGGTGCTCGGCAGGACGGCGTGCCGCAGCCCGGGGTGTCCGGTCCAGCGGTCGGACCGCAGCAGCGCCACCATGTCCCGCTCGGCTGCCGGTCCCGGTCCGCCGCAGAGCAGCGGCGCGAAGCCGGCCACCGTCTGCACGCGCAGGGTCTCACCG
Source organism: Geodermatophilus sp. (assembly GCA_035645175.1). Taxonomy (GTDB): domain Bacteria; phylum Actinomycetota; class Actinomycetes; order Mycobacteriales; family Geodermatophilaceae; genus Geodermatophilus. The sequence goes on along the minus strand of DASQNB010000260.1, from coordinate 19,555 downwards.
GTCCGCAGGTCGGTGTCCAGCGCCAGCCCCAGCTCGGCGTCGACGCTGCCGGCGACACCGGCACGGAAGCGCTCGGCGTGCTCCTCCAGCTCGGCGACCTCGCCCGCGCCCAGGTCGCGGGCGATCCGCGCCAGCGCGTCGCTCGCCGCCGCGAGGACGGCGGAGGCGAAGACGTCGGTGACCAGGAAGCCGGTCGTCGCGCGGATGCGGGCGTCGTCGTAGCCGGCCCGCCGCAGCTCCTCCACGCCGGTCAGGTAGCGGTCGTACTCCAGCCGGGTCGGGCGCTGGGTGGCGTCGCGGACGACCCGGGTGTCCCGGCGCCGGTACGGGGGGAGATCGGGCGCGACGGTCACGCGGGAGTACGGCCCGTCCCACCGCGGGGAGTTGTCCATCCCGCTCTCCCAGCCGTGGTGGATGGACAGCAGCCCGGTGCCCCGGGGGTCGCGAGCCCGCACGAGGTAGCGGTGCCAGGCCAGCAGCCGGCGGTAGGTCCCGGGGAGCCAGGCCCGGACGCGCGCCGACGCCGCCGGCCCCTGGCGCCCGGCGATCGCCACGATGCGCTCGACGGCCAGGGCGTGCACGGCCGGCTGGCAGATGCCGCTGGTGCGGGGGGCGCGGGGCGCGTCGTCGGTGACCTCGGCGCAGCCCCAGCGCTCCGGCCCCGGGAAGTAGTCGTGCTCGTCGGGGTCGAAGACGACGTGCGGCAGCATGCCGGTGCGCCACTGCCCGCGGAACAGCGAGTCCAGCTCGGCGCACGCGCGGACCGGGTCGAGGTGGGCGAGGCCGACCGAGACGAACGCGGCGTCCCAGCTCCACTGGTGCGGGTAGAGGGCCGGGGCCGCCCGGGTCATCGACCCGACGCCGTTGGCCCGCAGGACCGCGGCGGCGCGGGTCGCGAGCTCGGCCCCGCGCTGGACCGGGAGGTCACTGACGGCGCTCACGCCGTGCCCATCCGCGCGACTCCGCGCCTCGGTCCGCTCCTCGCTCGTTCCTCGCTGCGATGCTCCCCCGGCTGTCGTCACGCCGCGATCCGCAGGGCCGACCGCAGCATCGCCGTGGCGCGAGGCAGCACCCGCGCGGGGTCGCCGGACAGCCGGCACTCGAAGGCGAGCCAGCCGTCGTAGCCGATGTCCTCCAGGCACCCCAGCAGCGCCGCCCAGTCCAGGTGGCCGGCGCCGGGCTCGAGGCGGTTGCTGTCGGAGAGCTGCACGTGGCCGACGCGGTCGGCGTGCGCCCGGAGCGCCGCCAGCGGGTCGGCCTCCTCGATGTTCATGTGGTAGGTGTCCGCACCCACGGCCACGCTGGCCAGCCCGGTCGCCCTCGCCAACTCCGCCGCCTGGGCCACGGTGTTGACCATGTGGTCCTCGTAGCGGTTGAGCGGCTCGAGCAGCAGGAGGACGCCCTCCCGGGCCGCGACCTCGCCCAGCCGGCCCAGCGCGTCGAGCAGCACCTCGCGGTCGCGCTCGGGCGAGCGGGGCGGGGTGAACGGGGGCAGCCGCCGGGAGAACATCCCCCAGGCCGCCGGGGTCATCGCGCCCACCCCGCCGAGCTCCCCGACGACGGCGAGCTGGGTGGCCATGTTGGCCAGCGCGTCGGCCCGGCGTCCCGGGTCGAAGTCGCCGATGAAGTGGTCCATGTCCACGCAGACCGTGGGCATCACCACGCCGTCGCGCCGGGCGGCCCGCAGCTCCGGCAGCCGCTCCCGCAAGGCGTGGCCGCCGGCGCCCCGCAGCTCGATGGCGTCGAAGCCCCAGGCGAGCGCGGCCTCCCACCTGACCTGCAGCGTGCTCCCGGGGAGCAGTTGCTCCTGGACCGCGAGTCTCACCCGGCACCCCCGCCACGTCGACGTCGAGTCGGTGCGTGCAGGAGACACATTATCGCTGAACCTCGGCGGTTAATGCGTGCTGCGCGCGCATAACGGCGTCGTGACCCACGTCATCAGTCGAGCCGCTACTGTCCGGAGTCCGGCAGCGGCGCCGGCGACTCCAGGGAGAGCTGATGGGCGCGACGAAGCGACGGGTCAGGGTCTCGGGGGCAGCGGTCGGGGCCATGGTCCTGGTCGCCGCGTGCGGTTCGGACGACGGGGGCGGCGGCGGCGAGGACGGCGGCCCGCTGACCGTGTGGACCCTGGAGAACCTCCCCGACCGCGTCGCCGCCCAGGAGGAGATCGCGGCCGCCTTCACCGAGAGCAGCGGGGTCGAGGTCGAGCTCGTGCCCATCGACCCGAACCAGTTCAACCAGCTGCTCACCTCCTCGGCAGCCGCCGGGGAGCTGCCCGACGTCGTCGGCGCGCTGCCCCCGGCCGGCGTGTACGCCCTGTCGACCAACGAGCTGATCGACCCGGACGCGGCCACCGCGATCGTGGAGGAGCTGGGCGCCGACACCTTCTCCGAGCGGGCCCTGGAGCTGACCAGCGACGGTGGGACGCAGCTCGCCGTCCCCAGCGACGGGTGGGCGCAGCTGCTCGTGTACCGCCAGGACCTCTTCGACGCCGCGGGCCTGCCGGCCCCCGAGACCTACGAGGACATCCTGGCCGCGGCGCAGGCGCTGGACAGCCCCGAGCTCGCCGGCTTCACCGGGGCCACGGTGCCCAACGACGCGTTCACCCAGCAGACCTTCGAGCACCTGGCGCTGGGCAACGGCTGCGAGATGGTGGACGACGAGGGCGAGGTGACCCTCGACAGCGACCAGTGCGTGGCCTCGTTCGCCTTCTACGACACGCTGATCAGCGACTACTCGGTTCCCGGCACCCAGGACGTCGACACCACCCGCGCCGCCTACTTCGCCGGGCAGTCGGCGATGGTCGTGTGGTCGTCGTTCATCCTGGACGAGATGGCCGGGCTCCGCGCCGACGCGCTGCCGACCTGCCCCGAGTGCGCCGCCGACCCGGCCTACCTCGCCCGGAACAGCGGGGTGGTGACCGCCATCGCCGGCCCGGACGGCGACGAGCCGGCGCAGTTCGGCGAGGTCGTCTCCTGGGCCGTGACCGCCGACGCCCAGACCGACGCGGCGACCCAGTTCGTCACGTACATGATGGAGGACGGGTACGAGCAGTGGATCGGCTTCGCGCCGGAGGGCAAGGTGCCGGCCCGGCAGGGCACCGCCGACGAGCCGACGCGGTTCATCGACGCCTGGGCCACCATGCCGGCGGGCGTGGACACCAGGGCCCCGCTGTCGGACTTCTACTCGGCCGAGGTCCTCGACGCGCTGCGCACGAGCACGGAGACCATCTCCTCGTGGGGCATCCCCCAGGGACAGGGCGCCCTGGTCGGGGCCGCCCTCGGTGAGCTGCCCGTGCCGCAGGCCATCGCCGCGATGACGGGGGGCGAGGTCGACCCGAGCGGAGCAGCCCAGCAGGCGGCCGAGGCGCTCCGCGAGATCGCCACGTCCGTGGACTGACCGGGGGGTCCGTCGGTGTCCACACGTCGGCGGTCCCGCGACCGGGAGGCAGGCGCCTCCGGCCGCGGGACCCTCGCTGCGCGCGAGGCCCGGACGGGGCTGGCGCTGATCTCCCCGACCGTGGTCCTCGTCCTGGTGCTCGTGGTGCTGCCGATCCTCTGGACGGTGGTGCTGGCCTTCCAGGACCTGCGGCTGATCCGGCTGCGCACCGCCGGCCTGTTCGGGGACTACACGGTCGACAACTTCGTCGACGTCTTCAGCTCGCCGGGGTTCTGGGAGGCCCTGGTCACGACGCTGGTCTACGCCGGGTGTGGCACGGCGTCGGCCGTGGGGCTGGGGCTGGTCGCGGCGCTCGCGCTGCGCCGCCCGTTCCGGGGGCGCGGGTTCGTCCGGGCGTCGATGCTGCTGCCGTACGTGGCGCCGGTCGTGGCCGCCACCTTCGTCTGGGGCGTCATGCTCAACCCCCAGTTCGGCATCGTGAACGAGATCGGCACCGGCCTGCTCGGCTGGGACGAGCCGATCGCCTTCCTGTCCGAGCGCCCGGCCGCGCTCGTCACGGTCATCGTCTTCGAGATGTGGCGGTCCTTCCCGTTCGCCTTCCTCTTCCTCACCGCGCGCCTGCAGGCCGCGCCGGCCACGCTGGAGGAGGCCGCCCGGGTCGACGGCGCGACCCCGACGCAGGTGTTCCGCCACATCGTCTGGCCGCAGCTGCTGCCGACGATCGCGGTGCTCGCGCTGCTGCGCTTCATCTGGACGTTCAACAACTTCGACGACATCTACCTGCTGACCGGCGGCGCGGCCGGCACCGAGGTGATCAGCGTGCGGGTCTTCGACTACCTGGTCAGCCGCGGGGACATCGGCGCGGCGTCGGCACAGGCGCTGGTCCTCGCCACGGTGCTGACGGTCCTGGTCACCGTGTACTTCCGGTTCGCGGCGAAGGACGAGGTGGCCTGATGACCGGCATCGCGACGGTCCGGACCGCCCCCCGGAGCACGCAGGAGGCCCCCGCGGCGCGCGCCCCGCGGGGACGGCGCTGGTCGCGGAACACCGTCGAGACGCGGGTGCTCGGCGTCCTGCGGTGGGTCGTGATCGCGGGCCTGGCGCTGTTCACGCTCTTCCCCTTCTACTACATGGTGCTGCTCTCGGTCCGGGACCTGAGCTCGCTGCTCGACGACCCGGCGCGGCTGTGGCCGGTGCTCTCGGAGCTCACCGTCGACACCTACCGCAACGTGCTGACCCCGACCGAGTCCGGCGGGCAGGGCTTCCTCCGCTTCATGGCCAACAGCGGCCTGATCGCGCTGGGCACGGTCGCGGTGACACTGCTCTTCGCCGTCCTGGGCGCGTACGCCATCGCCCGGCTGCGCTTCCCCGGGCGGCGCAAGGTGAGCGTGCTGTTCCTCGCCGTCTACCTGTTCCCGAGCATCCTGCTCGCCGTCCCGCTGTTCGTGTTCTTCACCGCACTCGGGCTGCGGGGCAGTCTGGGTCCGCTCGTGCTGGTGTACGTGTCCCAGACGATCGCGGTCGCGATCTACACGCTCCGCAACTACTTCCAGACCGTGCCGGCCAGCATCGAGGAGGCCGCCGCCGTGGACGGCGCCACGCGGCTCACCGTGCTGCGGAAGGTGACCCTGCCGCTGGCGATGCCGGCGATCCTGTCCAACGGGTTGTTCGTCTTCATGATCGCGTGGAACGAGTTCCTCTTCGCGCTGTTGTTCCTGGTCGAGGACCGGTCGCGGTGGACGGTCTCGCTGGGGTTGTCCCAGCTCGCCGGCAGCATCGAGATCCCGACGACCGTGCTGATGGCCGGATCGGTGATCCTGACGCTGCCGATCGTCATACTCTTCTTCGCCACCGAACGACTTCTCACCGGCGGCCTGACCGCCGGCGCGGAGAAGGGGTGAGGACCTGGGTGAGCGCGCCGGGCAACTGCTCGAGCTGATCAGACGGGGCCGGGCCCGCACGCGCGGGGACCTCATCGAGCTGACCGGGCTGTCCCGCTCCACCGTCGCCGCCCGCGTCGACGACCTGGTCGACGCCGGGTACCTGCGCGAGTCGGGCAAGGAGGCCTCCGTCCGCGGGCGCCCCTCGCACGTGCTCAGCCTCGACGGCTCCCACGGGGTGGTGCTGGCCGCCGACCTGAACGTCACCTCCGCGACCGTCGCGCTGTGCGACCTGGCCGGGCGGCCGCTGGCCGAGGCGGTGCACGAGCTGCGGCTGACCGACGGTCCCGAGCCGGTCCTGGCGTGGGTGGAGCGGCGCTGGCGCGACCTGCTGGACGCCGCCGGCGTGGCGACCGGCCGGGTCCTCGGTCTCGGGGTCGGCGTGCCGGGCCCGGTGGACGTCGCCACCGGGCGGGTCGTGCACCACACGCCGGCGCTGCCGGGCTGGCGGGACCACCCGCTGCGCGACCACCTGGAGCGGCGCTTCGGCGTGGTCTGCGTGGTCGACAACGACGCCAACGCGATGGCCCTCGGCGAGTACCACGCCGAGCAGCCGGCCTCCTCGCCGCTGCTGTTCGTGAAGGTCGCGACCGGCATCGGCGCCGGCGTGGTGGTCGACGGGCACGTGCTGCGCGGCGCGGACGGCGCCGAGGGCGACCTCGGGCACGTGCGGATCGCCAGCGCCGAGGACGGCCCGCTGTGCGTCTGCGGGGCGCGCGGCTGCCTGGCCGCGTCGGCGAGCGGGCGGGCGCTGGCCCGGGCGCTGCGCGAGCAGGGCGAGGACGTCCCGGACAGCCGGTCGGTCGTCGAGCTGGCGCTGGCCGGCCACGCCGAGGCCACCCGGCTGGTGCGCGAGGCGGGGCTGGTGATCGGCGACGTCCTGGCGACCGCGGTGAGCCTGCTCAACCCGCGCGTCCTGGCGCTGGGCGGGGACCTGGTGCTGGTCCAGGACCACTTCGTCGGCGCCGTGCGCGAGCGGCTGTACCAGCGCACCCAGCCGCAGGCCGCGCGCGGACTGCGCGTGGTGGCCAGCAGCCTGGGCGACCGGGCCGGCGTGGTCGGCGCGGCCCGGCTGGCGCTCGAGGAGGTCCTGTCCGCCGAGGCGGTCGACCGGGCGCTCGCCGGCCGCCGCCAGCCGGTGCCCTGACCGGCGGCGCCGGCCCGGCCCTCGTCAGGCCGGCGCGCCCACCGGCTCGGCGGCCGGACGCCGGTCCAGCGGGTGGGCGAGCTCGTCGGCCGGCATGCGGGCGGCGAGGACGGCGGCGACGGCGAGCGCCAGCGGCACCAGGCCGGCGACGAGGAAGGTGGCGGTCAGGCCGATCCACCCGCTGACCGGGCCGGCCAGCGCCATCGACAGCGGCATGAAGGCGCCCGAGACCAGGAAGTCAAGGCTGGACACCCGCCCGAGCAGCGCCGGGGGCACCCGCCGCTGGAGCAGCGTCCCCCAGATGACCATGCCGCTCTGGAAGGTCGCGCCGGTGAGCAGCCCCGCGGCGACCATCACCTCCAGCTGCGTGGTCAGGCCGAAGACCACGAGCGGGATGCAGCCCACGCCCCACAGCAGGTTCATCACCGTCAGGTAGCGGCGCGGCAGCGGACGCGAGGAGATCAGCAGCGAGCCCAGCGCACCGCCGACCCCGAACGCGGTGAGCACCAGCGCGTGGCCCATCGGCCCGCCGTCGGCACGGTCGCGGATGGCGAACGGCACCAGCACCTCGAAGGGGCCCATCATGACCAGCAGCATCAGCGAGGCGAACAGCAGCGTGGCCAGCAGCCAGGGCGTGCGGACCATGTAGACGAAGCCCTCGCGCAGGTCGACGGCCACGGCGCGCAGCGGGTGCACCGGGACGGCGGCGGGCTCACGGCGGACGCGGGTCACCGGCAGCCCGGCCACGCACAGTGCCGCGCCGGCGGCGGCCGCGGCGGTGACCAGCAGCGCGATCCCCGGGGACGCCGCGGCGACCAGCAGCCCGGCGGCGGTGGGGCCGGCGACCTGGTGCAGCACCGGCCGCATCATCCCCTCGAGGCCGTTGGCCGCCAGCAGCTCGTCCTCGGGCAGCAGCGCGGGGACCAGCGCCGAGTAGGCCGGGTAGTACAGCCCCATCCCGACGCCGCCGAGCAGGCCGACGGCGGCCAGCAGCCACAGCGGCAGCCCGCCGACCAGCGACAGGACGGCGACGCCGGTGACCGGGACGGCCTGCAGCAGCGCGACCACCAGCAGGATGTGCCGCTGCGGCACCCGGTCGGCGAGCACCCCGCCGAGCAGGGCGACGGCCAGCGTGCCGCTGAAGGTCAGCGCGCTGACCAGGGACACCTCGGCCGGGCCGCCGCCCATCTCGACGACCTGCCAGATGACCGCGACCGCCCAGGAGCCGTTGGCCAGCAGCGACAGGCCGAGGGAGATCGCGAGCAGCCGGTAGGCGCGGTGCCGCAGCGGCTGCAGCGCCCTCGGCAGGCCGGCCATCGTGCTCCCCCCGTCGTCCGTGCCGCTGTGGTCGGCGCAGCCCATGGTGCCTGCCGGCCTCCGGTGGGCGCGCCCGATTTCTCCCTGGGCCCCGGCCCTCTCCTGGCGTGCCCCGAGATCGCGAAGGGCTCGGGGAGAGGGTCCTTCTTCAGGCGAGCGGGGACCTCGGCAGGATGCGGTCGCTGACGATGCGCTTCTGGATCTCGCTGGTGCCCTCGAAGATGGTGGTCAGCCGGGCGTCGCGCCAGTGCCGCTCGACCTGGCGCTCGGTGGTGTAGCCGTTGCCGCCGTGCAGCTGCATGGCCTGGTTGGTGACCCGCACCGACATCTCGGTGGCCTCCAGCTTCACCATCGCCGCCTCCTTCTCGCAGGGGAGGCCGAGGTCGAGCAGGTGGGCGACCTGCCGGTAGAAGGCGCGGGCCTGCTCGATCTGGGCGGCCATCTCGGCGACGGCGAAGCGCAGCGCCTGGAAGTCGCCGATGGGGTGACCGAACTGCTCGCGCTCCTGCAGGTAGAGGACCGAGTCCTCGAGCGCGGCGCGGGCCAGTCCGACCGCCCGGGCGGCGGTGTGCACCCGGGCGGTGTTGAGGAACAGCTGCGCCTGGGCGAACCCGGCCCTCCTCGCTCCGCCGTCACCCGCCCTCCCGCCATCGGCCCCCTCCTCGTCGCTGGCCGCCTCCTCAGCGACACGAGCCTCGTCGACCACGTTCCCGCGTGGGATGCGGACTCCGTCGAAGGTGAGGTCCCAGGTGAGGAAGCCGTGGTAGCCGATCTTGTCGATCGGGGAGCCGGTCAGGCCCGCGGGGAACGAGCCCCGCTCCTTCTCCAGCAGCAGGTTGAGCAGGCCCGCGGAGCGGCGCTCCCCCGGCTCGGGGTCGCGCTCGCGCACCAGCACCTGGATGAAGTCGGCGGCCTCGGCGTTGCCGCACCAGCGCTTGCGGCCGGTGACCACCCACTCGTCGCCATCGAGGACCGCGCGGGTGGAGACGCCCGCGAGGTCGGAGCCGGCGTCGGGCTCGGACAGCGCGATGGCGCCGATCCACGCGCCGCGGGCGCTGCGACCCAGCAGCTCGCGGCGGCGGGTGGGGTCGGCCAGCGCCGTCCCCAGGCCCTGCGCGCGGGCCAGGATGCTCGCGGTGCTCATCCAGGCGCGGGCCAGCTCCTCGCTGACCATGCAGTACTCGAAGACGCCCAGGCCCAGGCCGCCGTGCTCGGCCGGGACGGTGATGCCGAACCACCCGAGCTCGGCCAGCCGCGCCAGCAGGGACGCCGGGATGAGGCCCTTCTGCGGGTCGAGCTCGTCGGCGACCGGCAGCACCTCCTCCATGGCGAACCGGCGGGCCTGCAGCTGCAGCGCCTCGCGTTCGGGCGTGTGCCACGGGGGCAGCAGGGCGGGCGGCTGCGGCTGCAGCGTCCCGGTCGGGGTCTCGGCGGTCGACGTCATCGTCGGCGGTCTCCTCGGGGCGGCGGGGGGCTGGCACCCACCTTGACCGCAGGGCGTGCCCGCCGCAGCGCCCGTCGCCCGCCGAGTGAGCAGGGTCACCTGCCGGTCCGCCGCCCCGGCGGCCGCCACGGACCTGGTCCCGATCCGATGTCCGCCCCTACCGTCGACCGCACGCACTGGTCGGGACGTCGTCCGGCTCGCCGGGCAGGGTCCCGCGGGACGGAGGATGGCCGATGGCGACGTTCGTGCTGGTGCACCCCGCCTGGTTCGGCGGGTGGTGCTGGGCGAGGGTGACCCCGCTCCTGCGGGCGGCCGGGCACGCGGTCCTCACCCCGACGCTCACGGGTCTCGGTGACCGCGCCCACCTCCTCGACCACGGGGTCGACCTGCAGACCCACGTCGAGGACGTCGTCAACACGCTGGTCTACGAGGACCTGGCGGCGGTGGTCCTCGTCGGGAACAGCTCCGGCGGCATGGTGGTGACCGGCGTCGCCGACCGGGTGCCGGAGCGGGTGGCCGAGGTGGTCTACCTGGACGCGTTCGTGCCGGAGGACGGCGAGTGCCTGTTCGACCTCCTCACGCCGGAGCGGCGGGCGGGGATGGAGGCGCTCGTCCGGGACGAGGGTGACGGGTGGCTGCTGCCGCGGACCGCCCCGCCGCCGTGGGAGGAGATCCTGCCCCGCCTCTGGGAGATCACCGACCCGGCCGACCTGGCGTGGGCGCTGCCGCGGCTGCGGGCGACGCCGGCCGGGCACTTCACCCGGCCGGTGCGGTTGGTCAACGGGGCCACCGGCCGGCTGCCCCGCAGCTACGTCCGCTGCACCCGGTACCCGCAGCCGACCCTCGACCGCTTCGCGCAGCAGGCGCGGGAGGCGCCCGGGTGGCGCTACCGCGAGCTGGACTGCTCGCACCTGCCGTCGATCACCTGCCCGGGCGGGCTCGCCGACGTGCTGCTCGAGCTGGCCGGGGAGCAGGGTGCCGTCAGCCGACGCCGACCGGGCGGTACGGCGCCCGGCCGGGGCGGTCCAGGCCCCAGCTGACGCCGTCGTACCAGCTCGAGCACAGGGTGTCGGCGAAGTACTCCGCCGGCTGCCCGCACTGGTCCGGGTCGCGGCCGGGGTCGTTGGGCGCGGCGTGGCCCATGCCCTCGACGGTGTAGGTGGTGACCCGCGCGGAGCCCTGGCCGTCGGCGTACTGCTGCCGGGTCGTGTCGGCCGGCAGCGCCGTGGTCGTCGTCGGCGTCTGCGTCAGGCCGTGCACCGCCGTCCACTGGTCGCGGGACTCCACCGCGTTCGCCGGGGCGACCGTGCCGTCCTCGGTGCCGTGCCAGATCGAGACCTCGGGCCAGTCGGTGGTGCCGGCGGGCGCGGCGGCGCGGACCTCGGCCGCCCACCGTGCAGGGCTGCGCTGCGGGGGCGCCTGCATGCACGCGAGCCCGGCGAACAGGTTGTCGGCACAGCCGACGGGGACGCCGGCGATGACGGACCCGGCCGCGAAGACGTCGGGGTAGGCGGCCATCAGCGCGGCGCTCATGGCCCCACCGGCGGAGAGGCCGGTGACGAAGACCCGCCCCGGGTCGGCGCCGTAGGCGCCCACCGCGTGCGCGACCATGCTGCGGACCGAAGCGGCCTCGCCCCAGCCGCGGGTGACGTCGCCGGGCTGGAACCAGTTGAAGCAGCGGTTGAGGTTGTTGAACGGGCTCTGCTGCGGCAGGACGACGGTGAAGCCCCACCGGTCGGCCAGCTCCGGCCAGCCCGAGCCGGCCGCGTAGCCGACGGCGTCCTGGGTGCAGCCGTGCAGCGCGACCACGACCGGCGCACCCGTGCCCAGCCCGGCCGGGCGGTGGACGTACATCTGCAGCCCGCCGGGGTTGGCGCCGAACCCGGCCACCCGGACCGGGGCGTCCGCCGCGGCAGCCGGGCCGGCTCCGCCGGCGAGCAGGCCGGCGGCCACGAGGGCGGGCACGAGCAGGAGTCGCAGCAGGGCACGGCGCCGCACGGGGCCTCCTCCGGGAGCGGATCGAACACCACTGAGGGTATGGCGCCGGTCACAGTCCGGCCATGGCGTCCGATCACACCCCGGCGCGCGCCCCGGTGGGCGCCGCCCACGTCACCGGGCGCCGCGCTCCCTCGCCAGCCGGACGAAGTGCTCGACCGCCGCCGGGTCGTCGACGGCACCGACGTTGAGGGCGCGGGTCGGGTCGACCCCCTGGAACAGCCGCTTGAGCGGGACCTCCAGCCGCTTGCCGGTGCGGGTGTGCGGCACGGCGGGGACGACGAGGACCTCGTCGGGCACGTGCCGCGGGCTGGCCTGGCGGCGGATGGCGTCCCGGATGCGGCCGGTGAGCTCGTCGGTCAGCTCCGCGCCGTCGGCCAGCTTGACGAACAGCGGCATCCAGTAGCCGCCGTCCCGCTGCTCCACGCCGAGGACGACGCAGTCGAGGACCTCCGGGACCGACTCGACGGCGGCGTAGATGTCCGCCGTCCCCATGCGGACGCCGCCGCGGTTGAGCGTGGAGTCCGAGCGGCCGGTGATGACGCAGGTGCCGCGCTCGGTGACCTCCATCCAGTCGCCGTGCCGCCAGACGCCGGGCCACGGCTCGAAGTAGGCCTCGCGGTACCGGGTCCCGTCGGGGTCGTTCCAGAAGTACAGCGGCATCGTGGGCATCGGCTCGGTGATGACCAGCTCGCCCAGCTCGCCGACGACCGGCCGGCCCTCCTCGTCCCAGGCGGCCGCGGCCACGCCGAGCATCGGGCGCTGCAGCTCGCCGGCGGTCACCGGGAGGAGTGGCGAGCTGCCGATGAAGCCGGTGGCGACGTCGGTGCCGCCGGACAGCGAGCCGAGGAGGACGTCGGCCTTGACGGCGTCGTAGACCCAGTGGAAGGCCGAGGCCGGCAGTGGAGAGCCGGTCGAGCCGATGGCGCGCAGCGCGGAGAGGTCGTGGGCCTCCCCCGGCCGGGCGCCGGCCTTCTCGCAGGCGGTGAGGTAGCCGGCGCTGGTGCCGAGGTAGGTCAGCCGGTGGCGGGCGGCGAGGGCGAACTGCGCGTCGATCGCCGGGTACGCCGGGGCGCCGTCGTGGACGACCACGGTGGCGCCGAGGAGCAGCGCCGAGGTGGCGATGTTCCACATGATCCAGGCGGTGGAGGCGTACCAGTAGAAGCGGTCGCCCGGGCCGACGTCGCAGTGCAGGCCCAGCTGCTTGTGCTGGTCCAGCGTGATGCCGCCGTGGCCGTGCACGATCCCCTTGGGCAGGCCGGTCGTGCCCGACGAGTAGACGATCCACAGCGGGGCGTCGAAGGGCAGCTGCTCGAAGACCGGCTCCTGGGCGTCGGCGACCGCGTCGGCCCAGCCGAGTGCGCCGTCGGGCACCTCGCCGGGGAAGAGCCGGGGGACGGCGATCGTCGTCCGGACGCTGGGCAGCGCCTCCCGCAGCTCGGCGACGACGTCGCGGCGGTCGTACTCCTTGCCGTTGAACCGGTAGCCGTCGACGGCGACGAGCACGGTGGGCTCGATCTGCGCGAACCGGTCGAGGACGCTGCGGGTGCCGAAGTCCGGCGCGCACGAGGACCACACCGCGCCGATCGCCGCTGCGCCGAGGAAGGCGACGACCGCCTCGGGCACGTTGGGCAGGTAGCCGGCCACCCGGTCGCCGCGCTGCACGCCGAGCCGGCGCAGCGTGGCGGCGAAGGCCCCGACCTGGGTGCGCAGCTGCGCCCAGCTGGTCTCGACGGGCTCGGCGTCCTCGGCGACGGCGACCAGCGCCGGGCTCGCCCCGTCGACCGCGCCCTCGGCGGCGTGCCGCAGCGCCTGCTCGGCGTAGTTGAGCGTGGTGCCGGGGAACCACTCGGCGCCGGGCATCTCCCGGCGGGTGAGCACCCGGTCGTCCGGGACCCCGGGCAGCACGCCGGACCACTCGGCCACCTCGGCCCAGAACTGGTCGAGGTGTCCGACCGACCACCGCCAGATCGCGTCGTAGTCCGGCGGGTCGCCGAGGTCGAGCCCGCGCCGCCGGGCCACCCGGTCGGCGAACTGGGCGAGACGGGTGGCCCGGATCGACTCGGGCGTGGGCCGCCAGAGGACCGCGGGTCCGGCAGACGTGTCAGCGCTCACGGCACTCACCCTGCCACCCGGCCGTCGGCCGGCCGCCCACTCCTCCACCGGCAGTCAGAAGGTCGAGGACGCCACCACGACGAGGCCGAGGAGCGCCTCCCCGCACGGGGCGGGAGGATGTGGACGATGAGCGGAGCAGAGCGCGACGGCACCGACCACGTGCGGCATCCCCACCGGGGACGCGCGTGAGCGAGCCGCAGGCCGAGGTCGAGCGCAACGTGCTCGGCGGGCCGCTGCAGCCCTGCAGCACCGACCCCCTCACCGGCTTCTACCGCACCGGCACCTGCAGCAGCGGGCCCGAGGACGTGGGCAGCCACACCGTGTGTGCCGTCGTGTCGGCGGAGTTCCTCGACCTGCAGCGCCGGCTCGGCAACGACCTCAGCACCCCGCGGCCGGAGTACGGCTTCCCCGGCCTGCGCCCCGGCGACCGCTGGTGCGTGGTGGCCGCCCGGTGGCTGCAGGCCTACCAGGCGGGCGCCGCCGCGGGCGTCGTCCTGGCGGCCACCAATGCCCGCGCGCTCGAGGTCGTCCCGATGGAGGCCCTGCGCCAGCACGCGGTCGACGTCCCCGACGACCTGAGCGGCCTGGACTGAGCGAGGAGACCTCCGTGAGCGACCTGCTCGACATCCCGGTGACCACCCTCCGGGGCGAGGACACCACCCTGCGCGGGCTGACCGGCGGCGGCGCCGCGCTGGTGGTGAACGTCGCCAGCCGGTGCGGCCTCACCCCGCAGTACACCCAGCTGGAGGCGCTGCAGCAGGAGTACGGCGGGCGGGGACTCACCGTCGTCGGCGTGCCGTGCAACCAGTTCGCCGGCCAGGAGCCGGGCACGGCCGAGGAGATCGAGGGCTTCTGCTCGGCGACCTACGGCGTCACCTTCCCCATGACCGAGAAGCTCGAGGTCAACGGCCCGGGCGCCCACCCGGTCTTCCAGCGGCTCACCGAGGCGCCGGACGCCGCCGGGGAGGCCGGCGACGTGCGGTGGAACTTCGAGAAGTGGCTGGTCGCGGCCGACGGCGAGGTCGTGGCCCGGTTCCGCCCCATGACCCAGCCGGACGCACCCGAGGTCCGGCACGCGATCGAGGAGGTCCTCGCGTGAGCGACGTCGACACGAGCCCTGCCGACGGGAGGGCCGCCGACCTGCACTTCTGGTTCGACCCGGTCTGCCCCTTCGCCTGGATGACCAGCAAGTGGGTCCGCATGGTCGCCGAGCAGCGCGAGTACCGCGTCGAGTGGCGGCTGATCTCCCTGCGGTTGCTCAACCGGCACGTCGACTACGACGCGCAGTTCCCGCCCGAGTACGAGGCCGGCCACACCTCCGGGCTGCGGTTGCTGCGGGTCGCCGCCCGCGCCCGCGCCGAGCACGGCCCGCAGGCGCTCGACCCGCTCTACGCCACGCTGGGCCGACACGTCTTCGAGGACCCGGCAGGTCAGCCGCCGCCGGAGCGGGCCACCAGCCGGGAGTTCGTCGAGCAGGTGCTCACCGAGGCCGGGCTGCCGACCGGGCTGGCCGGCGCGGTCGACGACGAGTCGTGGGACGCCGAGATCCAGCAGGAGACCGACGCCGCCCTGGCGCTCACCGGCAAGGACGTCGGGACGCCGATCCTGCACTTCCGCCCACCGGAGGGCGCGGCGTTCTTCGGCCCGGTGATCAGCCGGCTGCCCGGCCCGGAGGACGCCGTCGCGTTGTGGGACCACGTCGTCGGCCTCGCCGGCTTCCCGGGGTTCGCCGAGCTCAAGCGCAGCCTGCGGGAGCGGCCGCAGCTGCCGGCCTTCGGCGTCCGCCCGGGTGAGGCGGGTCTGCAGGAGGACTGGCACGGGGGCAGCCGCCGCCAGCACCGCTGAGCCGGGGCGGCGGCTGCCGGCCAGGCGCGCGGGCGACTCGGGCGGACATGCGCGACTAAGGTGAGGCTGACCTATCTCGCCGGCCACCTCGCCGCCTGCCCCGGGAGCCGCTCGTGTCCTCGTCGACCGACGTCGCCCTGCGGCGACAGGGTCCGGGCGCAGCAGGCGACCCCGCGGGCGGACGACCGCCGGGGCGAGGCGGCCTGCTGGCACGGCGCCGGAGCCGGCTGCTGGGCCTGTTCCTGCTGCTCGTCCTGGTGGTGGTCGCCGCCACCCTCAGCATCGCGGTCGGCTCCCGCAGCATCGGCCTGGGGGCCGTCTGGCAGGCCCTGACCGACCCGGGCGTCCCCACCGAGGAGACGGTGATCGTCCGGGAGCTGCGGGTTCCCCGCACCGCGCTCGGCCTCATGGTCGGCCTGGCCCTCGGCATCGCCGGCGCGCTCGCCCAGGGCCACACACGCAACCCGCTGGGCGACCCCGGCCTGCTGGGCTTCACCGCCGGCGCCTCGCTCGGCGTCGTCCTCGCCATCCACCTGCTCGGCATCGGCACCCCGGCCGGGTACGTCTGGTTCTCCTTCGCCGGGACCCTCCTCGGTGCCGTGCTGGTCTTCACCCTCGGCTCGGTCGGCCGCGGCGGCGCCTCCCCGGTCACCCTGGCACTGGCCGGCGCCGCGCTGACGGCGCTGTTCTTCGCACTGGTCCGGGCCATCCTGGTCAGCGACACCGACAGCCTCGACGCCTTCCGCTTCTGGGTGGTCGGCGCGCTGGCCGGCCGCGGCGCCGACATCGCCTGGCAGATCGCCCCCTTCATCGCCGCCGGCCTCGTGCTCGCGGTGGTCAACGCCCCGGCCCTCGACCTGCTCGGCCTCGGCGACGATGTCGCCCGCGGCCTGGGCCAGCGGGTGTGGCCGGCCCGCCTGGTCGGCCTGGCCGCGGTCACGCTGCTCTGCGGCGCGGCGACGGCGGCCTGCGGGCCCATCGCCTTCGTCGGCCTGGTCGTACCGCACGTCGTCCGCGCCTTCACCGGCCCGTCGCACCGCTGGCTGATCCCCTGCTCCGGCCTGCTCGGGGCCGCGCTGCTGCTGCTCGCCGACGTCATCGGCCGGGTCGTCGTCCGCCCCGGCGAGCTCCAGGTCGGCATCGTGCTCGCGCTGATCGGGGCGCCGTTCTTCATCGCGCTGATCCGCCGGCGCCGGCTGGCGAGCACGTGACCCAGCTCGCACGCCGCCCTGCGGAGGCCCCTGACCGCGTTCGCCAGCCCGGGGAGACCGTCGTCCGCGTCGGGCCGGTCTCCGGCCGGGTGCGCTGGCGGCAGGTGGTCGTGGCGCTCGGCGCCGCCGTCGCCGTCGTCCTGCTCGGCGCGGTCAGCCTCGGCCGCGGCGACTTCCCGATCGGCCTGACCGACGTCCTGCGCACCCTGGTCGGGCTCGGCGAGGACACCGAGGAGTTCATCGTCCTGGAGCTGCGGGCGCCCCGGATCGTCGTCGGCGCGCTCGTCGGCCTGGCCCTCGGGGTCGCCGGCGCACTGTTCCAGACCTTCGCCCGCAACCCGCTGGCCTCCCCCGACGTCCTCGGCATCACCCAGGGCGCCTCGGTCGGTGCGGTCGCGGCGATCGTCCTCAGCGGGACGGCGGGCGGCTCCGGCGTGCTCGGCGGCCTCGGCGTCCCCCTGGCGGCGCTGCTCGGCGCGCTGGTCACCGGCGTGCTGCTGCTGGTGCTCGCCTGGCGCTCGGGCATCGACGGCTACCGGCTGGTGCTGGTCGGCATCGCGCTGTGGGCGGTCGCAGCGGCGCTCACCGACTGGCTGCTCACCCGCGCCGAGATCTACGACGCCGCCAGCGCCTACGTCTGGATCACCGGCTCGCTCAACGCCCGCAGCTGGGGCGAGGCCGTGCCGCTGCTGGTCTCCCTGGCGGTGCTGGTCCCCGCCGCACTGGCCACCGGCCGCGCGCTCGGCGTCGTGCAGTTCGGCGACGACACCGCCCGCGGCCTGGGCGTGCGACTGGTCCCCACCCAGGCGTTCGTCGTCCTCGTCGCCGTCGGGCTCACCGCCGCCGCCGTGGCCGCGGCCGGGCCGATCTCCTACGTCGCGCTGGTGGTCCCGCAGGTCGCGATCCGGCTCACCGGCGGCCCGCGGCCGCCGCTGCTGGCCGCGGGGCTGCTGGGGGCGGCCCTGGTCGTCGGGGCGGACCTGCTGACCCGCACCGTGCTGCCCCAGGCGCTGCCCGTCGGCGTGCTGACCGCGGCCGTCGGCGCGCCCTACCTGCTCTGGCTCCTCGTCCGCGGAAGGCGGCGATCGACACTGTGACCCTGCACGCGACCACCACCCCGCCCCTGAGCGGAACGGTCCGTCTCGCCGCCGAGTCGGTCAGCCTCGCCTACGACGACCGCGTCGTCGTCCGCGACCTGGACCTGCAGCTCACCGACGGCTCGTTCACCGCGATCGTCGGCCCCAACGGCTGCGGCAAGTCCACCCTGCTGCGGGCGCTGGGCCGGCTGCTGCGGCCGGTCGCGGGGCAGGTGCTGCTCGACGGCCGGGCGATCGCCCGGACGCCGACCCGTGAGGTGGCCCGGGTGCTCGGCCTGCTACCGCAGACACCGGTCGCCCCCGAGGGCCTCACCGTCGGCGACCTCGTGGCGCGCGGCCGGCACCCGCACCAGTCCTGGCTGCGGCAGTGGTCGAGGGACGACGAGGCGGCGGTCGCCGAGGCGCTCACCTGGACCGACATGGCCGACCTCGCCGACCGACCGGTCGACGAGCTCTCCGGCGGCCAGCGGCAGCGGGCCTGGATCTCCATGGCGCTGGCCCAGGGCACCGACCTGCTGCTGCTCGACGAGCCGACGACCTACCTGGACCTGTCGCACCAGATCGACGTGCTGGAGCTGGTGGCGCGGCTGCACACCGAGCGCGGCCGCACCGTCGTCGTCGTGCTGCACGACCTCAACCTGGCCGCCCGCTACGCGCAGCGGCTGGTCGCGATGGACGACGGCGCGCTGGTCGCCTCCGGGTCGCCGGAGGAGGTGCTCACCGAGCAGCTGCTCGCCGACGTCTTCGACCTGGAGGCGCGGGTCGTGCCCGACCCGGTGGCCGGGACGCCGATGGTGGTGCCGGTCCGCCGGCTGCGCTGAAGCCGGCGGGGACCCGGGTCACGACGCGGCGCCCTGCCGCCAGTAGCCCATGAACGCCACGGCCCCGCGGGGGACGCCGAGGTCGCCCACCAGGCGGCGGCGCAGCGTCTTCACCACACCGGCCTCCCCGGCCAGCCAGGCATAGCAGCCCGAGGCGGCGTCCGTGTCGGGCACCTCCCACAGCAGCTCGTCGCCGACCTCCTCCGGGGGCGCGGCCGGCGAGGGGGCGATGCCCAGCTCGCACAGCGCGGCGTGCACCGCCGGCACCAGCCGGGACCCGCGCGGCGCGCCGTCCCGCGGCAGCCAACGCAGCGTTCCCCCGGCCGGCAGCGCGACGTCCATCGCGTCCCCGGCCTCGGGCACCTCGAGCAGCGCGGTCACCGAGCGCGGCCCGTGCCCGAGGGACTCCAGGATCGCGCAGACCGCGGGGACGGCGGTCTCGTCGCCGGCCAGCAGCAGCGAGCGCGCGGCCGCGGGCGGCGCCCACTCCACGCCCCACGGCCGGCCGGAGCCGGGGCGGTCGGGGCCCAGCAGCACGATCCGGTCGCCGGGCACCGCCGCGGCCGCCCAGCTCGCGGCCGGGCCGGCGTGCCCGTCGTCGACACCGTGCAGGACGACGTCGACGTCGAGCTCGGCGCGCTCGGGCCGGACCTCCCGCACGGTGTAGGTGCGGATGACCGGCCGCTGCTCCTCGGTCATCGTGCAGTACTCGGCGTACCAGTCCTGGCCGCGCTCGCGCAGCCGGTCCAGCCCCTCGTCGTCACGGGAGAGCACCAGCTTGAACCGCTGGTCGCAGCCCGCGGCGCCGAAGCCGGCCAGCTCCGGGCCGGTGAGGGTGAGCCGCACGAAGCTCGGGCCCAGCCGGCGGACCGCGGCGACCGCGGCGTCGAAGAACTGCCAGGCGGGAGCGGCCACGACCTCCGGCTGCGCGGTGAGCGTCAAGCGTCGTCCCCCGTCCCGGCCGACCCTTGCGACGGCCTACTTAGGCGAGGCTAATGAGCGCTGCCGTCAGGGGACACCTTGCCTCCGATCGCGAGGAGCTCCGTTGCACCGCAGACCCCGCCGCCTGGCCGGCGCCACCCTCGCCCCTCGCCGCGGTGCTCGCGGCCGCCGGCTGCTCCGGCGACACCGCCGAGCCGGCCGCAGCGGCCGAGGGGGGCGGCTGGACCTTCACCGACGACCTCGGGACCACCGTCGAGCTCGACGCGACACCTGCGCGCGTCG
>DASQNB010000259.1:0-2984 GCA_035645175.1 Geodermatophilus sp. | reverse complement strand
GCTGACCCAGGTCCGGCTGCTCGCCCCTTTCGAGCCGAGCAAGGTGCTCTGCCTCGGCCGCAACTACGCCGAGCACGCCCGGGAGCTGGGCAACGAGGTGCCGGAGATCCCGGTCGTCTTCGCCAAGTTCTCGACGTCGGTGGTGGGCCCCGACGCCGAGGTGCGCTATCCGCCGGACACCGAGGACCTGCACTTCGAGGGCGAGCTGGCGGTCGTGATCGGCACCGAGTGCACGCGCGTCCCCGCCGACCGCGTGGGCGACGTGGTGCTCGGTTACACCGTGGCCAACGACCTGACGATGCGGGACCTGCAGCGGGCCGAGAAGCAGTGGACCCGCGCGAAGGGCTTCGACGGCTCCTGCCCGCTGGGGCCGTGGGTGGAGACCGACGTCGACCCCGCGGCGCTGTTACTGCGGACGACGGTGAACGGCGAGGTGCGCCAGGACGGCACGACCGCGGACATGCTGCTCGACGTGGCCGCGTGCGTGTCGTGGGTCAGCCAGACCATGACCCTGCTGCCCGGCGACGTGGTGCTCACCGGCACCCCCGCCGGGGTCGGGCCGCTGCAGGTCGGGGACGAGGTGACCGTGAGCATCGAGGGCATCGGGTCGCTGTCGACCCGCATCGTCGCCGGCTGAGCGGTCTGCCGCGCGCGAGGTCCTCCTCTGCGGAGACCCAGCCGCTGCTCACAGGAGGAAGCAGAGGCTGAGCCTCCGCGGAGAGTTGTGCTCTGCCCACCAGGGCGGGCAGAGCACGAGCGTCCAGGGAACAGGTCGGTAGGGCTGCTGCGGGCCTCAGTCGCGCGCGGGCAGGCCGAGGGCCTGGGCCCACAGCCGGGTGAGGGTGGCGACCAGGCGCTCCTCCTCGAAGTCGCCGCCGAGCACCAGCCAGTAGTGCACCAGCCCGTTGACCATCGCGACCAGGGCGTGCGCGCTGTACTCGGCGTCCAGGTCGGCGGCCACCAGGCCGTCGCGCTGCAGCTGCTCGATGCTGTGCCGGACCCGGCCCACGTTGCGCTCCCGGGCGGCCTGGCGCAGCGCGCGCACCTCCGGGTCGAAGGTGGTCGCCTGCTCGAACAGCGCCATGAGCGCGGTGTTCTCCAGGTACATCGCGACGAACCGGCGGTTGGCCCGGTCGATGCGGTGCACCGCCACCTCGGCCGGGGAGCCGTCCGGCGGGCCGGGCTCGCTGCCGGTGCCCATGGAGGCGTACAGGTCGTCCATCGTCTCGGCCATGAGCGCCCGGAAGACGGCGGTCTTGGAGCCGAAGTAGGTGTAGAAGCTGCCGTGCGCGACCCCGGCCGCCGCCGAGATGTCGGTGACCCGGGCCTCGAGGAAGCCGTCGCGCTCGAACACCTCGCGGGCGGCGGTCAGCAGCCGGGCCCGCATCCGGCGGCCGCGCTCGGTGGTCGGGAGGGCGGCCGGGGCGGTGCCGGCCGGCCCGCCCGCCGGTTCCGCTGGGGGCACGGGCGCACCTCCTGGCCTCGTCGTTGACATCGACGTCGGTGTCAACTTAGCTGCTGGGCAGCCGACCTGTCGTCCCCCGAGGAGGCGTCCCGATGACCGCGCCGACGCCGCACCCCCGGGACGACGGTCTGCAGGCCCTGCTGCGGCCGCGGGGGATCGCGCTGCTCGGCATCTCCGGCCGCGCGGAGAACCTGATGTCCCGCCCGCTGCGCTACCTGGTCGAGCACGGCTACGAGGGCGGCCTCTACCCGGTCAACCCGAACCACTCCGAGCTCGTGGGCCGGCGCTGCTACCCGACGCTGGCCGACGTCCCGGGCCCGGTGGACCTGGTGCTCGTGCTGGTCGCCGCCGACCGGGTGGAGGACGCGATCCGGCAGGCCGCCGCGGTCGGCGCGAAGGCGGCGGTGGTCTACGCCTCCGGGTTCGCCGAGGTCGGCCCGGAGGGGGTGGCGCTGCAGCAGCGGTTGGCCGCGGTGGCGCGTGAGACCGGCGTCCGCGTGGTCGGGCCGAACTGCCAGGGCTTCCTCTACGCGCCCACCGGCGTGGTGGCCACCTTCACCGCCGCCGCCGACCGGCCGCTGACCTCCGACAGCGGGGTGGCCTACGTCGGGCAGAGCGGCGCCGTCGGCGGCTCGGTGCTCGACCTGGCCACCGACATGGGCCTGGGCCTGGCCGCGTGGTTCAGCACCGGCAACCAGGCCGACCTCGACCTCACCGAGGTGTCGCTGCACCTGCTGGCCGACCCGACCGTGCGGGTGCTGATGCTCTACGTCGAGGCCACCGGCGACGGCGCGGCCTACGCCGAGCTCGCCCGCCGCGCGCAGCAGGCCGGCACGTCCCTGGTGGTGCTGCGCTCGGGCCGCTCCAGCGCCGGGCGCCGCGCGGTGGCCAGCCACACCGGCTCGATGCTCGGCGACGACGTGGCCTTCGTGCTCACCTCGCGGCGGTACGGCGCGGTGCTGGTCGACGACATCGACGAGCTGCTCGCGGTCGCCGCGGTGCTGGCCGCGGGCCGGCCGGCGGAGGGACCGCGGGTCGCCGTCGTCACCACTTCCGGCGGGGCCGGCAGCCTGGCCGCCGACCAGTGCGAGGACGTCGGCCTGCAGCTGCCCGAGCTGTCGGCGGCGACCCAGGCGCGGCTGCGCCCGCTGATCCCGCCCTTCGGCGCGCTGGCCAACCCCGTCGACGTCACCGCGCAGCTGTTCAACCGGGGCGCGCACGCCTTCGGCGACGTCTGCCGGATCATCGCCGAGGACGACGCGGTCGACGTCGTCGCGGTCCTGGTGACGATGGTCGTCGGGGAGGCCGGCGCCCGGCTGGCCGAGGACCTCGTGGCCACCGCGGCCAAGCTGCCCTGCCCGCTGCTGGTCGGCTGGATCGCCGGGCAGGAGCTGACCGTCGAGGGCCGGCGGGTGTTCCGCGAGGCCGGCGTCCCGGTGTTCGGCTCGGTCGGCGACCTGGCCCGCGTCGCCGCGCGGCTGGCCCCGCCGCGGCACCGGGGCACCCCGCCGCCGCTGCC
>DASQNB010000258.1:0-4872 GCA_035645175.1 Geodermatophilus sp. | reverse complement strand
CCCGCAGGGCCGCCGAGGTGGTGGACGAGCTCGGTCGGCTCCTGCTGGGCGCGCCGGTCCCTCTGTCGGTGCGTTGCTGGGACGGCTCCGAGGCCGTCGTCGAGGGGGCCCCCACGCTGGTCGTCCGCCACCGGAGGGCCGTGCGTCGCCTGGTCTACGCCCCCGGGGAGTTGGGGCTCGCCCGCGCCTACGTCAGCGGGGACCTCGACGTCGACGGGGACCTCTACGCGGCACTGAGCTTCCCGGACGACCTGCCGTCCCGCCCGGACCTGCACCTGGATCGGCGGGGCCTGGCACGGCTGGCCGGCCCCCTGCTGCGGCTCGGGGTGCTCGGGCCGCCCGCAGCGCCGCCGCCCGAGGAGGCCCGGTTGCGCGGGACCCGCCACTCGCTGCGTCGCGACCGGAACGCCATCAGCCACCACTACGACGTCGGCAACGACTTCTACCGCCTGCTGCTGGGCCCCTCACTGGTCTACAGCTGCGCCTACTTCACCGAACCGGCGGCGACGCTGGAGCAGGCCCAGGAGGCCAAGCTCGAGCTGGTCTGCCGCAAGCTCGGGCTGCAGTCGGGGATGCGACTGCTCGACGTCGGTTGCGGCTGGGGCTCGCTCGCCCTGCACGCAGCGGCCAGGTACGGCGTGTCGGTGACCGCGGTGACCATCTCCGCGGCCCAGGCCGAACTGGCCCGCCGGCGCATCGCCGACGCCGGGCTCGCCGACCGCGTCGAGGTCCGGCTGCAGGACTATCGCGAGGTCGTCGACGGGCCCTTCGACGCGATCTCCTCCATCGGGATGGCCGAGCACGTGGGCCTCGCCCAGTTGCCGGTCTACGCCGCCAGGCTGTACGCGCTGCTACCCCCCGGTGGTCGGCTGCTCAACCAGGCGATCGCTCGCGGCCCGGCGGCCGGTCCCGAACGCCCCGATCCCCGGTCGTTCCTCACCCGGTACGTGTTCCCCGACGGGGAGCTGCAGCCTCTGGCCACCCACGTCCGGGTCCTCGAGGAGGCCGGCTTCGAGGTGTGCGACGTCGAGGCGCTCCGCCGGCACTATGCGCTGACCTGCCGGGCCTGGGTGAGCAACCTCGAGCGCCGATGGAACGAGGCGGTCCGGCTGTCCTCCCCGGGACGGGCGCGGGTGTGGCGGCTGTACCTGGCGGGATCGGCCCTGGCCTTCGAACACCACCGGGCCGGGGCGAACCAGGTCCTCGCGGTGAAGCCAGGAACGCCCGGACACGACCGGCTCCCCCTGCGCCGCCCGGACTGGGCCGCCGCGTCGTGAGGGGAGACAGGAGCCGAGCAGCCGTTCCGCCTGGGCGGGGCATGCACGTGCCGCTGAGGATCCTCGACCGCATCCATCGTCCCGATGACGGTTCCGCGTGGTGGCGCTCACCGGCCACCCCGGGGACGACGCAGGTCCCCAGGGCGGCTGGGACCACCCGAGGGCCCGCCCCGGCCACCTGGACGCTGTCCGCCTCGCGTGAGGGGGCCAGGTCCACGTCCTGAGCCGGACGGAGTCCATCGACACCGGCCGGACCGTGCTGACACCATGCGCGTGCGCCACCGGTGTCGCTGGCCGGGGGTGCTCGTCGACGGCAGGTGAGAACGGGCCCGTCAGGGGAGATGGTCATGGTCGGCCCACTGATCATGACCAAGCTGCAGGTTCCTCGGCGGCGCCGCGCCCTGGTCGCGCGTCCACGACTGAACGAGCGCCTGAGCCGTGCGGACGAGTCGGCACTGACACTGGTGTCGGCGCCGGCCGGGTTCGGGAAGACGACAGCGCTGAGGGAGTGGCTGGCCGCCGCCCCTGCCGAGGAGCGGTCGGTGGCGTGGCTCTCGCTCGACGAGCGGGACAACGATCCGGCGCTGTTCTGGACGTACCTGGTCGCCGCGCTGCAGACCGCGGCGGACGGGGTCGGCGCCGGCGCGCTGGCACTGCTGCAGTCGCCGCAGTCGTCCCTGGACGCGGTCCTCCCGACGCTGGTGAACGACCTCTCCGCCATCCGGGACGACCTGGTCCTGGTGCTCGACGACTACCACGTCATCGAGGCGCCCGAGGTGCACGACGGGATGACGTTCCTCCTGGAGCACCTGCCCCCGCAGGTCCACCTGGTGATCGCCGGCCGCGCCGACCCGGCGCTGCCGTTGGCGCGGTGGCGGGGCCGCGGTGACCTCGTCGAGGTCCGCGCCGCCGATCTGCGCTTCACGGCGGACGAGACCGCGTCGTACCTCGACGTCGCCATGGGACTGGCGCTGACCGCGGACGACGTGGCGGCGCTGGAGAGCCGCACCGAGGGGTGGATCGCTGCGCTGCAGCTGGCGGCGTTGTCGATGCAGGGCCGCGACGACGTCACCGGCTTCATCGCCGGGTTCGCCGGGGACGACCGCTACGTCGTGGACTACCTGGCCGCGGAGGTCCTGCAACGCCAGCCCGAGCAGAGTCGGAGCTTCCTGCTGCAGACCTCGATCCTCAGCCGGCTGACCGGCCCGCTGTGCGACGCGGTCACCGGCCGGGACGGCGGTAAGGGGATGCTGGAGGCCCTCGACCGCGGCAACCTCTTCCTGGTTCCGCTCGACGACCGGCGCCGCTGGTACCGCTACCACCACCTGTTCGCCGACGTCCTGCAGGTGCACCTGCAGGACGAGCAGCCCGACGCCGTCAGCGACCTGCACCGGCGGGCCAGCGACTGGTACGAGCGCACCGGGGACCGTGCGGAGGCGGTCCGCCACGCGCTGGCCGGCGGGGACGTCGATCGAGCGGCCGACCTGGTCGAGCTCACGCTGCCGGCGCTGCAGCAGGGCCGGCAGGAGGCCACCCTGCGCCGCTGGCTCGAGGCGCTGCCGGACGAGGTGGTCCGGTCCCGGCCCGTGCTCAGCGTCGGGTACGCCGGGGCACTCATGGTCCGGGGCGAGATCGAGGGCGTCGAGGCGCGCCTGCGGGACGCCGAACGGTGGCTGGACACGACCACGGACAGCGGCCGGAGACCCCCAGCACCCTCCGCCGAGATGGTGGTCGTGGACGCCGAGGGCTTCCGTCGGCTGCCCAGCGCGATCGCCATGTACCGCGCCGGGCAGGCCCTGCTCCGCGGCGATGCGGCCGGCACCGTGAGGCATGCCCGGGCGGCCCTCGACCTCGCCGGGCCCGACGACCACCTCGGCCGCGGCGGGGCCGCCGGCCTGCTCGGCCTCGCGTACTGGACCGGCGGGGACCTCGACGCCGGGTACCGGTGGTACGCCGAAGCCGCGGCCAGCCTGCAGCAGGCCGGGCACCTGTCCGACGTGACCGGCTGCTCCATCGCGCTGGCCGACATCCGGATCACCCAGGGCCGGCTCGGCGAGGCGCTGCTCACCTGCGAGCGGGCGCTGCAGCTGGTGACCCCGGAGACCGGCCCGGTGCTCCGCGGAGCGGCGGACATGCACGTGGGCATCGCCGGGGTGCTCCTGGAACGCGGCGACCTCGAGGCCGCCCGCCGGCACCTCGCCACGAGCAGCGACCTGGGCGAGCACGCCGGCCTGCCGCAGAACCCGTACCGCTGGCGGGTCGCGATGGCGCGCATCCGCGAGGCCGAGGGCGACCCCGACGGGGCGCTGACCCTCCTCGACGAGGCGCAGCGTCGCTACGTCGCTGACTACTTCCCCGACGTGCGGCCGGTACCGGCGCTGCGGGCGCGGGTGCAGGCCCGGCAGGGCCGGTGGGCCGACGCGTTGGCCTGGGCGGAGGAGCGGGGGTTGTCGGTCGGGGACGACCTGGACCACCTGCGCGAGTTCGAGCACCTCACCCTGGCCCGAGCGCTCGTGGCCCGGGACGCCGCCGGAGGTGGGAGGGGCTCGATGTCCGGGGCCGTGCAGCTGCTGGAGCGACTCCTGCACGCGGCGGAGGACGGCGGGAGGACCGGCAGCGTCCTCGACGTGCTGGTGGTGCAGGCGCTCGCGCAGCAGGCGCGAGGTGACCTACCCGCGGCGCTCGCGACACTGCGGCGCGCGCTGGCGCTGGCCGAACCGGAGGGCCACGTCCGACTGCTGCTGGACGAGGGTCCACCCATGGCCGCCCTGCTGCGAGCGGCCGTGGCGCAGGGGACCGCTGCCGGCTACGCCCGTCAACTGCTGATGGTCCTGGAGACGTGTGGGGACAGCGCGCCGGTCCCGGGGGGCCTGATCGACCCGCTGAGCGCGCGTGAGCTCGAGGTGCTCCGGCTGCTCGGCAGCGACCTCGACGGGCCGGACATCGCCCGCCGGCTGTTCGTGTCGGTCAACACCGTCCGGACCCACACCAAGCACATCTACGCCAAGCTCGGCGTGACCAACCGCCGCGCAGCGGTCCGGCGAGGTGCGGAGCTCGACCTGCTGGCGCGGATCCGCGACCGCCGCCCCGGACGCGCCGCCATCGCCGACCGGTAGGCACCGGGCGGCCGTCCGGCTCCCGGTCGTGCTGCTGCAGCCTGCTCACCCGCGCGGCTCCGGATCACCAGCGCCGATCACCACACATGGTGATCCGCTCTCACCACCCCCCTTCCTACGTTTCGCGTGCACCGACGGACCGCCGGCCGAGAGCCATCCCGGCCGGCACCGGACAGGGGGACCCGATGACGAAGCAGACGAACGGCCGCTCGGCCGACTCGAGCCGCTACGAGATCCGCCTCGGGGGCCATCTCGAGTCCCGATGGGCCGCCTGGTTCGACGGGATGACCCTCACCCACGCCGACGCCGGCACCACCGTCCTCACCGGTCCAGTGGTCGACCAGGCGGCGCTGCACGGCCTGCTGCGCAAGGTCCGCGACCTGGGGCTGCCGCTGCTCGCGGTCACGCAGATCGACCCGATCCCGCCGCACACCTCCACCAGCTCACCCCGTCAGCCCCGGAAGGAAGCGACATGACCA